>CALSBM010000008.1:0-67536 GCA_943373175.1 Chitinophaga pinensis
TCTCTAGCAATTCCTTGAAAATTGACGCCCTGAGGCACCTGGCTAAAGGCGGTTATCGCACTTAGCGCAAGGACAAGGAGAACATGTAGTAACTTATGTTTCATAATGAACTGTTTAGTAGTGGATTGAAAACTTACGGTCAGCAACAACATCTCCCTGACCATTTAATAACCTAATCAGATACAAGCCTTGAGCAACACTGTTGCCTAACTCGATATGCACCGTATTGAATCGGCTTGAGACAAGCAACCGGCCATTTAAATCAAAAATTTGCCATTGTGTGGCATTCTCCGGCACTCCGATTAACTGGAAATTTCCCGCATTGGGGTTAGGAAATAGATTGAAGTTGGTAAGCTCTACCTCCGAAATTTGGACTGTTGGAAGCCCCAGCGGATCATGTTGAAGCACACCGAAAGTGGCTTGTGAGGTATGATCGATAATGGTTTCACCGAGCGAAAAGGTAATGCCCAGACTACCACTGTACCCGGTACCGCCCGAAGCACCCAACAAATGGGTTCCAAGACTAACTTGAGCCTGAGCATGAGTACAAAAAAGCAATACAACCGAAAGTGCTACCAGCCGAAAAGCTAAACGTGCCTTAAAAGGCTTTTGATGCAATAAACTCGCCTTCCACAATCTGTTTTCTATGCCTAAAATGGCAAAATCATAACTTTTCATAACGTATGTAGGCAATTTTATTACTTTTTTTACTACTCGAAGGTATAGGCTTCAAGAATAAAAAGGCTTCACAAACACTACTATTTTAGAAATTTAACATAAATTTTACTTCATAGAAACAGGAAAATGTGACAGAAAACACCATTAAGTTCCGGGTGCTGAAAAGCCTTTCCAGAGAGTTTTTATCCGCCGAATAGAATATCTCTGTATCGGGGTACTCGAAAATTGAAATAAGGGAAACCGACGTTAGCACCGGCTAACTGGAACGGATTGGCGCAATACAGGGGCGTGTTTGCTCAGATGATGCCGTTTGATGCGTCACGGGTGTTCATTAACAGCATCTAGGAAAATGTGAAGCGGGCATGAAAGCCCAAAAAATATCTTATTGGATGGCGAGGTCTTCTTGCAGCCCCAACTCTTGGGTTGGGGCTGCAATTATCCTTAATTCGTTAATCCCGATTCGGAATATCGCCTGTATTAAACTTATACAACCGCTCCGCTTCCTCTTCTTTCAGCTTCATTACTAAAGACAACGCATCGGGAACTACGTCGCTGCAAAGAATAATTAACGAGCCGGGTTTAGCTTCGCCTACGGCATAAACAATTGCTTCACGCTCGTTAGGGATTACCGTGATTTTCTTGTTCGGATCGTGCTCGCGAATGCCGACTTTCAACATTTCTATTAGCTCGTCAGCCGTTTTGCCACGCAGGTTCTTGTCCTGGCGAATGATGATTTCATCAAACATCTCGGAGGATATCTTTCCGATAGCAACATTGTCTTCATCCCTCCTGTCGCCAATACCGGCAATAATGCCAATTTTAACTGTTGCATGTAAATTGGTCACAAACTTCTGCAATGCCCTTAGCCCGGCAGGGTTGTGCGCATAATCCAGCAGCAGGTCGAAGTTGTGGAAGTTGAAGAGGTTGAGACGTCCCGGCGTTTGAGAAGGCGATGGCATGAATGACTCCAGTGCTTCCTTAATATCTTGAAGTGAAAAATCGCGTACATAGCCGGCCAATACTGCCGGAAGTATGTTTTGAATCATGAACGTTGCACGGCCACCATAAGTCAACGGCACATTCACAGCCTTGGTAATCCGCATTTTCCATCCACCACGAGAAATGGTGATGTAGCCGTTTTCGTAAATCGCCGCAAGGCCACCTCTTGCAGTGTGCTCCTTGATGCGGCTGTTGTTTTCATCCATAGAAAACAACGCAAGTTTGGCCTTAATGTCCTTGCGCATGGCAAACACCAAATCATCGTCGGCATTCAGAATGGCATATCCATTCATATTCACCGACTCCGGAATCACCCCTTTCACCCTGGCCAACTGATCGAGGGTATGGATGCCTTTTAGTCCAAGGTGATCGGCAGCTACGTTGGTTACAATGCCCACATCGCATTGATCGAAAGCCATACCGGCCCTAAGCAAACCACCACGTGCGGTTTCTAATACTGCAAAATCGACCGTTGGATCGCGCAACACATACTCGGCACTGGCAGGGCCGGTGCAATCGCCTGGCACAACCATCATATTCTGAATATAAACACCGTCGCTTGTTGTATAGCCTACTTTGTAACCCTTCAGCTTTGCCATGTGTGCGATAAGTCGAGTAGTAGTGGTTTTTCCGTTAGTGCCGGTAACAGATATAATCGGAATTCGCGATGGAGTACTGGCAGGAAACAGCATATCTATCACGTTCGCTGCTACGTTGCGTGGCAATCCTTCACTTGGTGCAATGTGCATCCTAAATCCGGGTGCTGCATTTACTTCCAAAACAGCCCCTTTTGTCTCATTCAGTGGCTTGCTGATATCGGTACACATCAAATCAATTCCACATATATCAAGACCAACAATCCGTGCAATGCGTTCAGCCATTAATACATTGTATGGATGTACTGAGTCTGTAACATCCGTTGCTGTACCTCCTGTACTCAGGTTAGCAGTGTCCTTCAAGTTGAGGCGTTCTCCTTTTGCAAGCACTGTTTCTAAGGTATAGCCCTTAGATTGAACGATTTCCAAAGTCAACTTATCAATATGGATTTGAGTCAACACATTTTCATGGCCGTACCCTCTTCGCGGATCTTTGTTTACTTCGTCAACTAATTGCTGTATGGTGGACTTGCCATCTCCGGTAACATGAGCAGGAGAACGAAGAGCTGCTGCAACCAGCTTGTAATCAATAACTAGGAGGCGATAATCGTCACCGAAAATCATCCGCTCTACAATGACCGAATTCGAAACTTCTTTAGCTGCTTTAAAGGCAAACAACGCCTCGTCTATAGAAGTGATGTTTGTGGTGATGCCTCGACCGTGATTGCCATTAATAGGCTTGATGACTAAAGGAAAGCCGAGGTTGTCCACGGCATCGCGAAGGCCGGTTTCTGTTTTAATCACTTCTCCCTTAGCGATTGGAATTTCAGCCTTTTCCAACATGTACTTGGTATCTTCCTTATCGCAGGCAATTTCTACTGCAATACTGGAAGTTTCGCTGGTAACAGTAGCCTGAATACGTTTTTGATAACTGCCATAGCCTAACTGGCATAGCGAGTATTTATTCAATCGAAACCAAGGAATACCACGGGAAGCTGCTTCTTCCACAATAGAGCCGGTACTTGGGCCGAGGCGCTCTTCTTCACGCATTTCGCGCATAGCTTTTACGTCCTCTTCGAGGTTGTATTCGCGACCAGCGACGAGAGCTTCTGCAATACGAACAGCAGCACGGGCTGCATATCGGCCTACTTTCTCTTCCATGTAGGCGAACACTACGAAGTAAACGCCGTCTTCGCCATACGTACGGGTTCTGCCGAAACCGACATCCATTCCGGCTAACGTCTGGATTTCCAGCGCGATATGTTCTACCACATGTCCCATCCAGGTGCCTTCGGTGACTCTTTTGTAGAACCCACCTGGGCAACCTTCCGAGCATTCATGCGAATACAAGGACGGCAGTAAAGCCTGCAGACGTTCTAAGAAACCGGGAATATCGTTGGTAGGACGTTGCTCAAGTTCCTGAATATCAAGCGTCATAACGATGAGCTTGTGACGGCGGATGGACCAGTAGTTGGGTCCTCGCATGGCGCGTATCTCTCTAATAACCATAGAAGTACAGAATGTGGGTTGAAAATGGAAGCTCAATCTCGTTGTGCTTGCGATGGTAAATTAGTAGAATTCAACAAGAATTAAAACTTTCTCTTTAGTAGGCGCTATCAGGAAAACATATAGTTGCTCAAAAGAGTTGAAGTGAGGATAGCTAGTGTTTCCGCCCCCTATTAAGTCAGACTGATTAGTGATAAATTAAACTAATCATGACCGAAGAGAAAGCACCTCGAAAGACGAATGAGGAGAAACAGATTGGAAACTCCATGCGACAGCGACTGCCTTCAACAATACCCCAACCTGCTGCTCTTAAAATAGGGTCAATTAATTCTGCACTTGTTTCGGTTTCGTTCATTGGTCTTAAGAATTTTACCGGTTACACTTTTAAGAACTTTAATGCAATATATTGAATTTCACTGTTTTGTGGCGTTTTTTTATTTCTATAAAGTGATTTCTATGAAGTTAAAGGTCGTTTTCTTGCACGTTTTGCTTTATAGAATATTTGGCCCAACGTTTAGAGCCTTCAATAAATAAGGTATTCTTGGCAACCATAGCTTTCAGAATCCTTTTTATTGCATATTCATTAATTTCTTTGCCAATGCGCGTATGAATTTCACCAAAACCACTGATCGGATAGGCTGTCAAATCTTTAAAAATCAACTCTTCTAAGCGATAATCCTCAATGTTTTTCAGGTTGGTTTTGCCTTTGAAGTTGATTTTACGGATAAATTCCGGATTAACTGCGTATTGTGTACCTTTTCCTTTTCCGGTTTTAACTATCAATTCCAAATCCATGAGTCTTCCCAACCAATTTCTCAAACCCACTTCTTCATTTTGGTTAAGGATATTTGAAATTTCTACGGCTGTATAGGATTGCTGCTGTGCCAGTAAACCCAATGAAATTACCTCTTTTTGTTTTAAAGTAAATTCATTACTCGCTTTATCCATGAGGCGAACCACTTCTTTACTTACAAACTGTTTCTTTACTATTACGGTAACGCGTTCATCTGTATCCTTTACAATCGGCAAGGGCTTGCCAGAACGTAATAATATTGCGTAAACCAAATCATACCCACTTCCTTCCTTTTCCATTAGGCCCAAATCGTAAAATATTTTGGAAAGATGCTCATTCCTTCTCACGGATTGGCTTAGAATATTCTTTGGAGTTACTCCAAAAGGCAATCTTCCAGGACTATGAATTTCCATTCTATCCGGAAATAAATTGATAAATATATCGCCTCTTGTAGTGTATGTTCTGTGCACCAACGCATTTACTACCAGTTCTCTCACCACTTCAATCGGAAAAAATGGAATATTTTTTCTGAACATACCTTCCGAAACCTCAACGCTTTCCTGCCAATCAGGCACGTCATTTAAAACACTTTCAAGTAATTCCTTCGGATTGGCGAAATTATCATCTAAAAGAAGTTTCCAGACCTTTTCATCTTTATCATCATATCGAAGAATTTGCATTGAAGGAGGATAAAGCAGAGATGCTCTATCGTTACGTTTGCCAATCCATAAAATACCAAGATTGGTTAAAAAGCCATTTTTCTGTATGAAATAATAATCCAACAGCTCCTCATCGCTCATTTCTTTAATAAAGCGACTTACCCTCTGCGAACTGCGTATGTCATTCAGGAATGTTCTTCGCTTCGATTCATCAAATTGAGAAGCGGATACTTTTTTGGTGGTTTGTTCTTCCCAAATAAAAGCATTTTTATCAGCAGCCAAACGGGCCATTTCATCGGGTGGCACAGGTATGCATTCATCGTGTACCCTTACGTAGTATCTGCCATCGGTGGTAGATGCAATAGTTTGGGCACTGCGGAATACCTGTATTTTAATAAATTCTGCATTATTTTCAGCTGTATCAATAGTAACCGCCAAGCCAACATTTACTGTTCTGTGAGCAATATTTTTCTGAATGATATCTGGTAAATTTCGGTCGGCAATTGTTTGCTTTTCAAGCGGCAGGGTTGCTTTATCCTCGATACCAATATAAATAAAACCGCCCAGAGCATTAGCAAAACAAACACAGTCTTTAGCAAGCTCATTCCAATCGGTAATTCTACCGTTGAGGAATTTAATTGATTTTTTGTCTATGTTTCTGTTTTCTTCCATGATATATTCTGCTCTTGTTTCAGTTTCGTTTATTCTATGAAATTAACCAAGTTACTAAATCTGTTATTTCAGTATGGTCGCTTGGTATAAACACATTCAAATCTTCAGTGTATAACCTTGCGTTGAAATTTGCCCAACGTGATTCATTTTTTGGAATGCCTCCCAAATGGTCTTCAATAGTTCCTTTTGTCCAAACATAAAATATTACTGCTTGCATTTTTACTTTAAGTGAAACAAAGTTTGTTTGAATTGCTGCTTCCCTTGCTAAAAGTCTGAAAGCTACTGCTGCTGACATGGAACTGTTTATAGGCCAACCAGCAATTAATATAATTGAGTGCGTTAGTGCTATTGTTGCTAAATGAGCTTGCACTGTTGCAACTATCAAAGAAGGCACGAAAATTTGTTATTTTTAATTTTGTTATCCGTTTCATTTTCTTCCTTCTATGATGTTTACTTCTTCAATGGTCAATAGTTTGAGTAATGCCACACCGATAGGATGCTTCGGGTCTGACAATTCTTTGTAAACCTTTTCGATGGTTTTTAAATTCTTTTCATCTTCTCCTTTTTTCAGTTCTGGTAAATTGGTTAGGTGCTTTAAGACCTCAGCACCACCAGCTTTTATTTCTTCGGGTAAATACAATTCATACACCATTGCATCAATGAGGCGTTCGAAGAAGGTGGTGTCTTGGTTTTGTTTTTTGAGAAGTATTACAATATTAGTAATATTTTTAAAATCAAAATCAGTTTTCAGATCGACTTCCTTAATTGGAATCTGATCAAAGACAACTTTATTCAATTCCCTAGAATTCCCTTGCAATTCCGGAAACTCATCTTCAAAACAATATCTAAAAAGCGTTGAGTTAAACACACCTAGAAGATAATGTAAATATGTACCAGTTAGTATAAAACACTTTTGATTTGTGTAATACCCTTCATCATCGAATGTAAAAGACAAATCTTTCACCATGTTTGGGTAGATGATTTTGGGCTTTTCGAAATTGCTCCAATATCCAATTTGATCTTGTGTTTCAAACCATTCATTATTTGTTTTTTTTCTAGCACCCTTTTCTCCAGTTTGATCGAGCTTTGTCTTCCCAAAAGATAAAAGGTGATTTTTAATAGCAGGATAGTTAATGATATTTAAATTAAGAGTTGGGAAAGTGCCAATAAGCCAAAGTTTCGTATCGTTGAAAGTGAATCTGCCCAAATCTCTTCCTCTAAGTAAAGGCTTAATAATTTCAATAGATTTAGGGTCGTTTTTTATTAGTTCATTTTTCGCAAAATCGTCAATTACAAATGCTTCATTTAATCCAGTTACTATACCTCTGTTTATTTCAATATTCCAATCTTTTAATTTTTTGCCCTGGATGCCAATTTTTTGTTTTAACTGCTGTTTATTGGTATCAGTAATTACCCAAGCGTTTTCATCAAGTGATTTTATTATGGTATGATAAAGTTTGAAATTGGCGGCAAGGTTGTTAATAAGGTATTGGTTTTTTTTGGTAATGCGCAGAGCCTTGAGTTCGTTTTTGTTTTTTTCTTTTGTAAGTAAAAATATGGTGGTTAACACTGTTGCAGATTCAAACACATCTGCATCCGACAGGTCAATTAAGATTTTTCCGTTGGCATTTTTCAGAAAGAAATTTCTTAACGATTTGCCATAATTGCTTCTTAGCCATGCACTACCAGTAATAAAAACCAAATTACCTTTTGGCTTTAACAGCATTTGGCCTTTTTCAAAAAAGAGCATATAGATATCACCCGTTCTGGCAAATGTTTCAAATCCTTTGCTTTGAAGTACATCGGCAACAATTCCTAGTTTTTGAAGTTGAACATACGGAGGATTTCCAATTACAATATCAAAACCTGTAGTCAACCCAAACATCCATTCAGGGTCAAACCAAGGGGCAAAAGTATTTTGGTCGTAAGGGTCAAAAGAGGCTATTTGCTCAGCAACGTTTGCAATTGCATCTTTATTGGTGGCTAACTCTTTTATTTGCAATTCCTTTTCAAAATTGTTTATTCTATCCTTTTGAGCTTTAATTTTCTTTGCTTTTTTATCAATTTTCGTTTGTGTTATTGCTCCAAAAATATCAGTAGTGTTAATAATTTCATAGTCCTCTTTGCTCTTTTCAAGTTGTTTTAGATTCCCCTTTTCGTCTTGTATTAATTGCTTTAATTCTATTACTTCTGAATTTCCTTTTTTAATGAGTTGTTCTTTTATTAGCTCAGAAATATGTTTTCTCAACTTCTTATCCTCCTTTTGAAGTCGTAACTTTTCTTTTCTATTAGATGCTGCAAAATATTCATGCCTTACACTTTTTAATTCATTCTCTATTTTTTTAATCGGATTACTTTCAGCAAATAAATCATTTGTAGGAATATCCAACCCTATTAACGTATTGGCTGCTACAAATTTTGTTTCCAAGTTTGGCAAACTTCTTATGCCAAAGTTTTCTTTGGTGGCTTGTTTATTTTGGTCAATAATTAAAGAAATGAAAAAACGAAGTTTTGAAATCTGAACTGCTATCGGCTGTATATCTATTCCGTAAATGCAGTTTTCTATCAAATAGAGTTTACGTCCGTAATCGCTGGCATTGTTTTCAAATACATCGTTTATTTCAGCCAGTCGCTTGCCTCTTTCTTCTTTGTCGCCAATATTAAAAGCGGCTTCTGTTTCTTCCATTGCCTTTTGGCGTTGTAAGGCTTTCCAGTGTTTGTTTTCAGGGTCAAGTTTTTGCAGCAAATGCACCATCTTGTGTAAAATGCCCATTGGGTAAGCACCCGAACCACAGGCAGGGTCTAGTATTTTGCAATTGTTGATGCCTTCAATTAATGCTTTGGTTTCTTGCTCATCAAAGGGGTTGGGTGTTTCGGCATACGAAATCAATTCCCTTAATCGAGATTCAAAATTTTTACTTTCGTTCTTTACATTTTGTTTGATGTATTCGAGTAGCGATTCATCCACCATATAGTTTACAATCTCTCGAGGCGTATAAAAACTACCTGTTTGTTTTCTTGCGGTAGATTGGGTTTCGGGATTGTAGCTTGCCAATAAGTTTTCAAATACCTTACCCAATAATTCAGGGTCGAGGGCAATTTCTTCTTCAATCGGTGTGTTCTCTGCAACGGTAAATTTGTAGCTCTCCAGTAGATTAATTAATCCCCTTGTTTTGTATTTTTTATTCTTGGTAGCAAAAATATCATTCAGGTCAACTTCTCTTTCTTCGCCAAAAAAAAGGTGATCAGGAACAACGGCTTGTTGCTTTGGGTTGCGGCTAAAACCATCTACATACACAATTTTGCCTTCTTCGTTCGGTTTGTCTAAACAGTCGAACAGGCCTCCGTTTAAGAATGGAACATCTTTAAACAATTGCATTGCGTCGCTTTCCGAAATAGCAAACAAGTCGGCATAGCGGAACAGGTTTTTAACTCCGTACTCCTCACTATTTGTTTTAATAGTGCCATCATCTTTAGCAAATTTGCGTTCATCCATTTTTTGGTTCAGTGTTCCAAAAAACAGGTTCTGCAAAATGGCGTGGTAATAGTTTTGCGATTTACTGTCCTTGTTAAAGTCCTTCAGAATTTTCCCCAAGTGTGCTTCATTGAATAAGGCATTTGGCACCAGCGATTTTTCTTTGATAAACCAAATAAATACAACCCTTGTAATTAACCGAATAAGGTTGGTGGCATTTCGAACCTCTTTCTTTTTCTCCAAATCGTCAGGAAACGAAACGTTTTCCATTGCCCAGAAATACCAATTTGCCAAGTCTTTAAAGAACTTCTTGTTGAGTTCTGAAATATTGAGCGTGGCTTTCCATGCTTCGTGAAGTTTTACGAAACTGTGAAATTCAAATTTTTTGTAAAGCTCGTTCAGACTTAAGTCTTTCAGTATTTCCTTATGTGCCCGCTGCGGATTGGTAATGTCAATGTCTTTGATTAAGGTTACTTTCTCTAGTACATCTTTGCTGGTGTCTTTCTTGTGCAGTCTGCGGTCAATGATGGAAAGGGTGAGTTTATTTCCATATTGAAACAACACCATCACCGGCATTTTAAACGGCACATTCAGTTCACGGGTAATCTTTACCAACTCGCTGCGTTTGTAGCTTTCTTCTTTGAGTTGGATGGTGAAGAAAATAAAGCTATTGTATTCATTGCTATTGAATTTTGGAGGTTCAAAAACAAACTCAATTTGGCTGGTAATTCCTGAATTGAGTTCATTATCGGCCACCTGAAAAATAAACTCAATCTGCTTCCATTCATTTACCAAGGCTTTTTCTCTGTTGATGGCATTTTTAGAAAGATTGAAACTCTCCATAAAGCCATCAAAAGTAGCGGGGCTAATGCGTTCGGTTTTATTACTTGTGTAGCCTAACGCACTGTATAAAGCCAAACTACTTTCATACAGTTTATTCCTGTTGAAAGCCTGAATAGCCTCTTCTATCTGCTTGAGTTTATCGTAATCTTTATCTGTCATTTTGGTTCAAGGTTATCCAGTCTATCACTCATTCTGTCTTGTTCTATCAGGGCTTTCAATTCTTCCTCCTTTGGCAAATACAAGAGGTACTTACTGGCAAATATTTGCGCATTGTCTTTTGGTAATGTTATCTCAACCAAAGTATCTTTTTTGTCTCTACTTAGAATAATGCCAATGGTAGGTAACTCATCGCTCGACTTTACAAAGCGGTCATAGTAATTTACATACATCTGCATTTGTCCTAAATCTTGATGCTTTAATTTGCCAATTTTCAAATCAATCAAAACGAAACATCGCAACAATCGATTGTAAAAAACAAGGTCAACTCTAAAATGTTCTTCATCAAAACTAAATCTCATTTGCCTACCCACAAAGGTGAATCCTTTGCCAAGTTCAAGTAAATATTTTTCAATTTTATCAATCAGAGCTTGTTCTAAATCCGATTCAGAATAGATACTCTTTTCGGGCAAATCTAAAAAATCAAGTATGTATGGGTCTTTGATAGCATCTATAGGTTTTTCAATTATTTGTCCTTTGCTTCCGAGTGCTTTAACTCCTTTTTTATCTTTAGAAATCAACAGCCGTTGAAACAAACCTGAACTAATTTGTCTTTCAAGTTCCCTTACACTCCAGTTACCATTTTCTGCTTCTATTTGGTAAAAACTGCGTTCATTTTCATCGGGCAGTCTAATAAGGTGAATATAGTGTGTCCAGCTTAAACTTTGCGAAATCGGTGATTTCGCATTCTTGTAGCAGATATAAAATTTTCGAATAAGCTCTAAGTTTCTTTTAGAATACCCTTTGCCAAATTCTTTAGTAAGGTTAAGTGATAATTCATGTATTAAATAGGTGCCATATTCTGCTTCATTTTTGCCATTTTGTTCTTGTTCTACAATCTGTTTTCCCAATTCAAAATAGGTTTCTACCATTAAATGATTTACGCTATAAATCAGTCTTTGCTGGGCAAAACGAAGTAAATTCTTTACTTGTTCAATAAATATTGTGTCAATTTTATGTTTAGCCATTGCCTATTTCAAAATTAACCAAGTAATGAGTTCAAATTTATTAGCACCGTCAAGTTGTTTTTCTTGCGGAATAAGGGTTGCGTTTCGGCTGCCTGATAACATTCCTAAATTCTTTTTCTTGAAAGTGCCCGTTATTGCTTTAACCGATTCAGTAAGCAAAGCCGCATATTGGCTGGTGTCTAATCCGTTGTTTGTTTCTTCGTTGAACAAATCGCACAATTGCTGAATCGGTTCGTTTTTACCTGTGCAAAGCAAGCGATAGATATCGAGTATTTGTTTCGGGTGAGTAAAATTGTAACGCACGGTTCCATCATTGCGAACATACACTAAGAAGTATGGCTGCAATGGATTAACTTTTTCGTTTCCTGCACTGTCGCCCAATTGTCGCAAACAAAATATTACTCCGGGTTTTACTACTTCAGAAGCATCCTGATTAAAAAGTGTTGATTCTAATTTGTAGGGAACTAAAGCATAAATGCCAAGCGGTGCTGCTTCTAATTCCTTGCGGTTTGCTTCAATAAAGTTGAGCAAATCCATTCGGAAATCGTCCAAAGAGAAGTTGCTTAACGAAACGCCACCTTCATTCAATTCGTCCATATCCAACACTTCATCCTGTAAGCGTTTCAATTGCTTGTCACGGAATTTCAAATCATCTTCTACCAGTTCCTGAATTTGCTCTTTGTTCAAAAGATTGTCTTCGTTTGTACCGCTAATGTCCACCAACGCCATTCTTGCTTCAACCCTTGATTTCAGTTTGATGTAATTGTCAAGGTCTTTGGTAGGCCAAAAATTTACCAAATGCACTTTGTTGTTGATAGAACCAATACGGTCTATGCGTCCAAAACGCTGAATGATACGAACTGGATTCCAATGAATGTCATAGTTTACCAAGTAGTCGCAGTCCTGCAAGTTTTGACCTTCGCTGATACAATCGGTAGCTATCAGAATATCAATTTCCCCATCTTCGTCTTTCGGCATTGTTTTTTGCGAACTACGCTTTTTGCTGATTGGTGAAAAGTTGGTAAGGATGTGATTGTATTCCGTATTTTCAGAATACCCTTTTGGTTTGAATGTCGTTTTGTTTTCACTTCCGCCTGTTACTAATGCAATGTTTACCCGAAGTTCATCCTTTGCCCATTGCTCCATATTTTCATATAAATATTTAGCAGTGTCTGCAAAAGCTGTAAACACCAATACCTTTTTGTTTTCTGTGCCTGTTTTTGTTACGGTAGGATTTTGAACTTTCATTTTGATTAACCCTTTCAGTTCTTTCAATTTTGCATCACGTTTGGCATCTACATCTTTTGCTCTCAACAGCAATTCATACAATTGGTCTTTGTCTTCTTGCATTGCGGCTTTCCAATCGACCAATCTTAAATGATTCATTTTGAAAGTAAGTTTTTCACCTACTTCCAAAGCTTCTCTCAAATCATCATCTTCAATAGCATCGATGTCTATGTCTTCTATTTCTAAATCAGGATTTTCATCCTTGTATTTTTGGAAGCGGTCAATTCGGTTTTCTAAATTTTCAATGCGGTTTATAGTTCGCTGTAAAGTTTCACGGAATGAATAGATGGAACTCTCCAAGCGTTTCATAAAATTCACTTTCATCATTCCGATTAAGTAACTTTCACGTAACTCCTGCGAAAACATTTTAACAGCAGCAGGGCCTGATTTCTTCATTACCTTTTCTTCATACAACGCCTTGTGTTCCGGCAATACAAAAGAACTTGGCGTGAAGTGAACCAGTTTGTAGTTGCTTATTTTCTCATTTAGTTTTTCGTAAGTAATAAATTTATGTTCAGTGTCAATTACTGGGTAAATAGAATGAACAGGCTCGTGGTCTGGAAAACCACCAATGCGTTCCATTTCACTTTTGTAATACTTTTTAATGTGTTTACGAGAACGGGCAATGGTTAAAGCATCTAATAATTTAAAGAAAGCAGAATCTAAATCGTTCAACAAATCTTTTGTAGTCCGTTCCTCCTTCATTCTTGCCTTTGCCCAGTTGGTAAAACGCAATTGCGATTGTTTCAGCAATTCGGCAATGCTATCAATGCCTAATTTTCCTTCATCGTCACCAGCAAAGGCATTGTCATTTTCGGCTGTGATATACATTAACTGATTACGAAGGTCTTTCAGTTCGTTGTTTACAGGAGTTGCACTCAACAAAAGCACTTTAGTTTTTTTGCCACCAAGAATGATGTCTTGCATCAATCTTTCGTAACGACTTTTGCGAATGGTATTTCCTTCTTCGTCTTTCTTTCCTTTTTTATTGTTTCGGAAATTGTGGCTTTCGTCAATCACCACCAAATCATAAGCACCCCAGTTGAAATTTGATAAATCAATACTGTCGGCTTCGGTATGTCCTTTCTCACGGCTCAGGTCAGTGTGATACATAACCGTGTAGGAGAAACGGTCTTTAGGGAAAGGGTTTAAGGTATGTCCTTTGTGTGCTTGATAAACTGTCCAGTTGTCTCGCAATTTTTTTGGTGTTAAAACCAAAATGCGATAGTTAAGCATTTCGAAATACTTGATAACTGCTAATGCTTCATAAGTTTTACCCAAACCCACACTGTCGGCAATGATGCAACCATTGTATTTTAAAATTTTGTTGATTGCACCTCTAACACCGTGTTGTTGGAAAGTGAAAAGCGTTTTCCAAATTTCAGAATCGTAAAGATTGGCTTTGATGTCTGAAAGTCCAGAAGCATCAGTTTCATTGAGGTATTGTTCAAAAATGTGGAACAATGTTTTGTAATAAACAAATTCAGGGCTGTTGTCACGGTGAAGAAGTTCAATGTATTTCAGCACTTGGTCTTTTACATCCTCTACTTCCACATCTTCCATTTCATTGTTCCAAAGTTTGTCAAACCATTCTTTCAGGTCAGATAAATCTCTTCGGTCATTAACCAAAAGGTTAAGTTCTATGTTTGGGCGTGAGCCCAAACCAAGACCATTAACCGTGAAGTTGGAGCTGCCGGTTACAGCTTCTTCAACTCCATTGGGCTTTTCGATGTGGTAAAGTTTGCCGTGCAAAAAGTCAGGTCGAACCATTGATTTGATTTCAACCTTTTTCCTTATCCAATTTGCACACTGTTTGGCTAATACTTTTTGTTGAAGTCTGTTTTCAACTGGAATAACCAATTTATCATCTTCAATTTTATAATTCTTTGCATCTGTAGAAGAAGCTACACTTTTAATAAATCGTGGTTCACCGAAAAGCAATCTCAATGAATTTACATTGTCAAGTTGCGGCTTTAGTTTTTCGTAAGCGTATATGGTAAAGTATGCGGTAACAAAAGAAAGATTGGAGTTGTTTTCGATATTGTCAACGAGGAAATCTCCAACACTGCCGTTAGAAAAGTTGTCTCTGATACTCTTTATATTTTTCTTAGGTATTGATTCTTTCATTTGGCTTCTAAAATAGTAAAAATAGGTCGTCCTGTGTCATTGGCGGGTGGGAGAATTGGCTCTTTTGCACGCTCTGGTCTGTGTATTTGCTTGTAAGAATTGCAAATGTGCTAATTGTGCAGTGGGCTTCTCAGCGTGTTGCCAACATCCCTCTATACGCAACTCCTCCAAACTTGCGTATAGATTCGCTTTTGTTGGAGGTGGCTGGGGAGTGAACTGTTCCTTTTGGTGTGTTGTGGTGTCGGGCAGTGCCTTCAGGGGAGGCTACAATTGCATTTTTCAGGGGGCTTACGATGGGTTAGGTTGGTTTTCAAATTTAAGGAATGCTGATATTGGTACACCTGCTATCTATCGCTTTTTCTTGTTGTTGGGGGATAAAAAGTTATTGTAATAGGGATTTCGGGGGCAAGACGTATGGGAAGTATTGCGCTGCTTGATTTTTCGTTCCCTTTTTAGCGGCTGTTTAAGGCGTTTTCTTTGATTTATAGCTGTTTTTTAAATGTGCAGGTGCTTAAAGCGTCCTGAATTGGTGCTATATAAGCTAGTGACCCACTACTATGTCCACTATATATCCCACCTCTTCGCATGACCTTCCCACCTCTTTGCATCACCTTCCCACCTCTTTGCATCACCTTCCCAACTCTTTGCATGACCTTCCCACCTCTTCGCATAATCTTCCCACCTCTTCGAATGACCTTCCCACCTCAATGTTTGATCTTCCCACCTCAATGTTTGAGTGTCTCACCTTAATGTTTGTGTGTCCCACCTCAATGCTTGAGCGTCCCACCTCAATGTTTGAACGTCCCTCCTCAATGTTTGTGTGTCCCACCTCAATGTTTGTGTGTCCCACTTAAATGCTTAAGCGTCCCACCTCAGTGTTTGACCTATCCTCCTATTTGAATGACATTCACAACATCATTCGCGAAAATCTGCGCTTCCCAATCACCTAACGACAATCTTCGTATCTGCGAAAATCTGCGGGAAATGTGTCACGGCAACTAAATAGGATAGCTCAGTTTCCCGATCACCTAACGGTAATCTGCGAAAATCTGCGGGAAACGTGTAATGGCAACCCAATAGAATATCCTGTTTCCCCCTGATTATAGCGTTCAACTTTCACCACATCATTCGCGATAATGTGCGATAAACTTGCAGCTCTAAATGGTCTTCTTCAATTGTGTAAATTCCTTTCTTTTAACCACCCATTTTTTACCACCAGTTTAACCTAAGGTTTAAAAAACTGGGCGGCTTCTGCAAAATCACTGCACGCTTTGCGTGAAAAAACATCGCCGCTTGAAGCTCCATTCCTCTTCCTATCCTCGTATTAATCCTAGAATTAACTAAAATTTAAAATACATTTGAAGTGCATCAATCATCACCAAACGGGTAAATCATGCGGGGAATCCTGATTCCGATAGGCGGAAACGAAGATAAAGGCCAAAACAGAAGCCATGAAGACAGCGAAATGTACACACTCGAATTCATCGATAATGGCATTTTGGCTAATGTTGTGAGAGAAAGTGGTGGCAAAGACGCGCAAATAGTAGTGGTTACTACGGCCAGCAGCATTCCAGTTGAAGTTGGTAAAAACTACGTAGATGCATTCTCCAAATTAGGCTGTTCTTATATACAAGTGCTCGATATCCGAAGCACAGAAAAAGCGGAAAGTAAAGAGGTAATGGCCGCTGTGAGGAATGCCGACTGCCTTATGTTCTCCGGCGGCGACCAAAGCAAAATCGTGGACATCATCGGGGATACAGCACTTCACCGGCTAATCAACAAAAAATTGCAGGATGAAGCGTTCGTGTTGGCAGGCACCAGCGCAGGTGCTATGTGCATGAGTAACGAAATGATTAGCGGCGGCCATAGTACAGAAGCACTGTTCAAAGGCGGCGTAAGCATGAGAAAAGGCATGTCATTCCTGCCTCATGTAATCATCGACACGCACTTTATTCAGCGAGGAAGGTTTGGACGTCTTTCGGAAGCTGTGGCAGAGTTCCCTCGTTTGCTGGGATTGGGTTTGGCGGAAGACACCGGCCTCATCATCCGCAATGGTTATGAATGCGAAGTGATAGGCTCAGGCATGGTCATCGTCTTCGACCCGAGTAAAATCACCCACAACAACGTGAAGTCCGTTCGCGAAGGAGTTCCTCTTACCCTCACCAACTTAGTCGTCAGCGTTTTAGCCTTAGGCGACCGATTCAACTTAGCCAGCAGGGAAGTTGAAGTGCTTTCGTTGGAAGAATACGACCGTTTGAAAGCTTAAATCTGGCAAACTCCTTTATCAAATAGCCGGAATGAGCTTTCGGTCGCTTTCCTGAGTGTTTATCCAAACGCCTTCTAATCCAGAGACAACACTTTGGGCGGTTTTAATGAATGTTTTAAGGAAATGCTTTCTCGGATAGTCTTCCCTACACACCAAACTGATGCGTCTTACCGGCACTGGCTGCCGGAACGCTACGATTAGTGCGCATTCGTCGTCTTTCAAATATTGCAAATTCAACGCAGGGATTAACGTCATTCCTCCTTGGTTTTTCACTAACCTGATTAAGGTTTCGGTGCTTCCCGCCTGGTAGGTAAAACCAGTCTGGCGTTGTGCATCCCTGCAAAGGGTCAACATCTGATGCCTTAGGCAATGTCCTTCTTCCAACAACCAAAATGCCGCATCGGGTAAAAATAAGGGGTCAAGAGGAAGTGAAAGGGACGAGTGCAATTCGGCGGAAGCCATCAGGTAAAAAGCTTCATCAAAAAGTGGCCATTCTACTAATCCGGGTTCGATCAATGGCCCTGCAAGAATTCCGAAATCAGCTTCTCCCAGCTTAATATGGCGAATCAAATCAGCAGTAAATACTTCTTTCAAGTCTAAACTCCAATCGACTTCGGGCTTTATCAATACGGGCAATAACAAAGGGAGTAGAGCACTGGAAAGGGTGGGAATAATCTGAATGCGGTAATGCCCGGCTGTTTGGCCTTTGAGTTCTTCAGCGAGCATTTTAAAGTGCTTCGATTGTATCAATATCTCCCTGGCCTGTTGAATCAAGGCAACACCGTGCGGGGTTGGCTTCACTGGAAGTTTGCTACGATCAATAAGCCTCATCCCCAACTCCTCCTCCAACTTTTTCAACATGGCACTCAGCGTAGCTTGGGTTACATGGCATCGGTTAGCTGCTTCTACAAACTGCCCGGTATCGGCTACCGCTACTAAGTACTCCAATTGCTGAAGATTCACACGACGAAGGTCGGTGACGAAAACTGATTTTCCACCTCCGAACTACTCATGTTAAGCGATGATTAAATACGACCAGAAAGCAACCAATCCCCCCGGCAAACTTTACTTTTGCCCAGATTTTCGCATCATAACCTAAGCGTTTTGGCCACCAGCTTACTCATATTACTGGCAGTTTGTCTGCTTCTGGCATTCATCTTCGAATTCGTTAATGGATTCCATGACACTGCCAACGCTGTAGCAACTGTCATTTATACTCATTCACTTCCACCGGTAACTGCTGTTGTTTGGTCAGGAATTTGGAACGCTTTGGGGGTTTTCTTTGGAGGAATTACTGTTGCGATGGGCATTATTAGCTTATTGCCTTTGGATATGCTTATTGACCAAAACATTTGGCACAGCATCTCTATGATTCTGGCCTTATTGCTAACTGCCATTATCTGGAACCTTGGCACCTGGTATTACGGCATCCCTTGTTCCAGCTCGCATACCCTCATCGGCGCCATCCTGGGAGTTGGAATAGCTTACTCTATGCTACCGGAGTCTGGAAATGTAGCGTTGAACTGGAAGAAGGCAGGAGAAACTGGGCTATCGCTACTTTTCTCACCGCTTTTCGGTTTTAGTCTTGCAGTATGCATCATGTTTCTGCTCAGGCTTATTCTGAAAAAGAAACACATCATTTTCAAGGAACCCGATCATCAAGCTAAGCCGCCCTCTTGGATTAGGGCCATCCTAATATTCACGTGTACCACTGTAAGTTTTTTCCACGGCCAAAACGATGGACAAAAAGGAGTTGGTTTAGTGATGTTGATTCTTATTGCCATCCTTCCCGCTCAATATGCCATAGACCGCAGCTTATCAGTTGAAACTATGCGGAACAATGCGGTTCAAATAGAATATTTTCTATCGAAGATTGACTCTGCTCAGTTAAAAACTACTGCGGAAGTAGAAGATTTATCAATAGCTAAAATCAAGTTAAAAGAGATTGCCGGCTTAGCAACTGGCGTCACCAGCTTAGAACAACTTCCGGAGAAAACCCACCTTGCCATCCGTCGAGATATACTCAAGTCTTCTAAGGCCATAAAAGGGTTGTTGGATAACCAAAACATCAACTTAAGCGAAAACGATAAAACTAAACTTCAGGCTGAACTGGCTTCGCTGAAAACTTACACGGATTATGCTCCTAAATGGGTAATCATCATGATTGCATTGGCACTCGGTATTGGAACTATGATTGGTTGGAAGCGGATTGTGGTGACAATTGGAGAAAAAATCGGTAAGCAACACCTGACTTATGCTCAAGGAGCTTCCGCTGAATTAGTTGCCTCCAGCACCATTGCCGCCATCACCTATTTAGGGCTTCCTGTAAGTACAACACACGTATTATCGTCTGGTATAGCAGGCAGTATGGTTGCAAGCAAGGGAATAAAAAATTTACAATCCGGCACTATTCGCAACATCGCCTTAGCTTGGATACTTACGCTTCCTGTCTGCATTCTGTTGTCCGGCATTCTATTCTTATTTTTCAGAATGATTTTCTGAAAAAAGAATTTGAATGGGGACTATCGCGGTAGGAAATATTAATTGGCATTACGAAACGCTTTGCGAAGGTACAGATACCTTGTTCGCGTTCCATGGCATTGGCCAAACCCCTAATGATTGGCAGGTTATAGTTCCTTTCTTAGAAGGACGTTTTCGTGTTATTGCCTTCTATCTTCCACATCACGGGCCTTTTGAGATGGCTATACGTCCTTTAGTTCCGAATGATTTTGAATTGCTTACTAAAGCTATGCTAACCCTCAGCAAGGGCAAAGCTTCAGTAATTGGACACAGCATAGGCGCTCGTTTAGCGATATCGCTCTTTTTTCTAACGAATAGCCCCTTTGAGCAATTGGTTCTCACCGCGCCCGACGGCATTAGAGACAGCCTTATTTACCGGTTTGCAACTCGTACCGCACTTGGGAGATGGATTATGAAGGCTTTGGTTCGAAGGCCGGAACTGGTAATGAAAGTTGCATCCGCTTTATCGGGTATCGGAATAATTCCTCCTGGGCTGTACCGGTTTATCGAAAGCCAATACAACAGCAAGGAAAAGGCGGAACGCATCCGAAGCACGTGGCTCGCCTTATCTTGGCCCTCCTTCTCTTATAAACGGTTAAACGAACTTTTGAAGGAAGGGAAAAAAGTGGTGGCTTGTTTTGGAAAGCACGACCGAGTAATTCGCCCCTCTATCGGAAGAAAACTTGCCAAAAACAGCCAAGCAAAAGTGGTATTTCTAGATAAAGGCCATAACCTTCTGCATGGCGATCGCTTAGGGTTGTTGCTCCAAGCTGAACTTTATTCGAAATCGAAAACTACGGAAGTTTAATTGTCCCACATGCCGGGCTCAATCACTTCCAGCAAATGTCCGTCAGGGTCTTTAAAATAAAAAGACCGATGCCCTTTCTCCCAGACATGGTCATGGATAATCTCAATCTCGTTGTTTTCAACCTCTTCCCTAATGTTTTCGTACTCGCCTTCAGGAGCTTCGAAGGCGATATGGATAACACCAGAAGCGTAATGAGGAGGTGGAACATCCTGTTCTTTTACCTGCTTCTCTAAAAAACAAAGCAGTACCGATGAACCAACTCGGAAAAAGATATGGCTTTCTTTCACATAGCTAATCATCTGAAGCCCGAGGGTGTCCATGTAAAAAGCCATCGTTCTCCGAAGGTCTTTTACGTAAAGACAGGTTTCTTTTATCTGGCTGAACTGCATAAATGTGTTGCAATATAAGCCATTCCATCTGCCTTCTTAACCTTTCACCAGTGAACAACCTTGAAATGGTAGTCGTTAATCATCATGCATAAAACCACCTATAGCGTTGGCTTTAAAGTTCTTACCTGCTAAAATGCGCTTTAAAGCTCGTTGTATTTTTTATTGCTTCCTTTCGCTTTTTCTACCGGATATCGGTCAGCATTCTTAAGCATTTTATCCTGTATGAGTGAAGGAATGTCCCAGCCATAGTGATGGGCCATCAGAAAACAAAACGATAACACATCGGCAAGTTCTTCTTTAACAGCCTCTGTATTTTCTTCTCCCGGCATCTTCCAAAGAAACTGCTCTAACAACTCCCCAGCTTCTACGTTTAACCCAATGGCCAAATCTTTGGGATTATGAAACTGTTGCCAATCACGCTCATCTCTAAAGCGAACCAAGGCGGAGGTAAGGTCTTTCAATTCCATCTAACAAAATTAAGCAGGATGAAAGATGGTTCAGAATTGCTTTAGTAATTTCTTCTGTCGATGCCCCACATGAGCTTATTTCGAAGCGTAGTGAGGTAATTTTCGTGTTGAAGTCTGACTAGATTAAACGCACGCTCTGCTTTCCTAATAGCCAATTGAACGGTTGAATCGACAACTTCAGTTCGGCTATCGAGTGAGATAAGAAAGTTACTCTCCCGGTGTTCAATTTCGAAGGAAATCACCACATCGTCCGGCACAATAACCGGACGAACATTGAGGTTGTGAGGAGCTACAGGTGTAACAATAAAGTTTCTATTCTGTGGTAAAATTATCGGCCCTCCGCAACTCATGGAATAACCCGTAGAGCCGGTGGGCGTGGCAACAATGAGTCCATCAGCCCAGTACGTATTGAGATAGTCACCATTCAAGTAAGCATGAATGGTAATCATAGAAGAAGAATCACGTTTATGAATGGCAAACTCATTCAAAGCCTGGTGTACGCCTTGAAAAAGTTCGCGGTCTGCATGCAATTCTACCATCGACCTGCGGTCTATGCTATAATTTCCATTGACTAATTGTTCAATCGCTTGCCGTATTCCCTGTTTGTTTACAGAGGCAAGGAATCCTAATCGCCCGAAGTTCAACCCTAAAACAGGAATATCGCACCCACTAATCAGTGTAACCGCGTCGAGCAAAGTTCCGTCACCCCCTACAGTGATTAAGCAATCTGCTTCTCTGCAAAGAGTATCTGCATCAGAAAAAGGACGGCAGTGTTTATAAAGTTGCAGATTAGCAAGACTATCGTACAAGGGTTGATAAAGCAAAATCTCTACTTGATTCCTACTAAGCTCAGCAAGCAGCTCAAGAAGGCTTTGCATGGCATCCGTTTTCAACGGTCTGGCGTAAATGCCAATAATCATGATTAGAGGTTGAGGTAATGCATGAGCGCCTGATAACGCTCGGCGTAAAAGTCGAAATCAGATTCGTGGAAATGCGCAGCTACTTCGTATCCAAACCGCTCATAGGTAGCAATAATGGCATTCAGGTCTGATACATTGAATTTAAGAAACACGAATACCTTTCCACTATCGGGTTGCTGTTGTATGTAGCTGGAAAGAATATGGGAATTGTTGCTTTCTGCCAAGCGGGCAATTTCAGCAAGGGAATAACTATAGGAGGGAATTTCGAGGACTAAACTTCCGCCGGGGTGCTGAATACCCGTTAAACTTGCATAGTGGCTCATTAAATCGTGCATGCTGATGGTTCCAGAGAGCTGGCCATCATCATCAAGTAAGGGAAGCACACTGAGGTGGCGTGAAGTCATAAGAGCAACACCTTGATGCAAAGAGGCTTTTGCGGGCAATGCTTCATGCTGAAAATAATCCGACAAGCTTGCGAGGGTTTTTCTTCTTCCAGCCTGATCTAAGATGGTTTCTGCGGTTAAGTTTCCGAGGAAAACTAAGGATTCTGCCACTGGCAAATCGAATACCTTATGGGTAATCATTTGCTCTAAGGCAAACTCTCCTTTATCAGAGAGTTTCAAAAAGGGAAGGCTTTCGCCCGCTAAGTCAGAAAGTCTCAATCCTTATGGACAATCTTATCCAGAAAAGACTGGAACAGCAAATTAAACTCTTCAGGGCGTTCCATCATCGGAGCGTGGCCGCATTGGTCGATGAAGTGCAATTCAGATTTCTCCAGCAGCTTATGGAACTCCTGGGCAACATGAGGAGGGGTTATTTTATCATCAGCACCCCAAATAAGTTGCACTGGTTTTTGAATGCGTTTAAGCTCGTCGGCAAGGTTTTCCTGCATAGCAGAACGCGACATCGACAACACCCTAAGAACCTTGTTACGGTCATTGACTATTTTAAATACTTCATCAACCAACTCCTTTGATGCCATTGCCGGATCATAAAAGGTGTATTCGGTTTTCTCTTTTATGTATTCGTAACTACCTCGTTTCGGGAAAGAGCCACCCATACCATTTTCGAATAAACCAGAGCTTCCGGTTAGCACTATTGCTTGGTAATTTTCGGAAAAACGAAGCGCATAAACCAATGCCACATGACCGCCAAGCGAGTTACCAATTAAAACAGGGCTTTCAATTCCTTTAAATGTCAGAAACTCATGCACGTGTTTGGCTAATTCCCTCACCGAAGTTTTGAGCAAGGGCAAGGTATATAAAGGAAGCATCGGAATAACAACCCGATAGTTCTTTGAAAACCGCTCAACTACTGCTTCCCAATTTGACAAAGCACCGAATAATCCGTGGAGAAGCACCAGCGGCTGTCCTTGTCCTTCATCAACAAAGTAAAAATCGCGTTCTTGTTGGACGTTAAGACCCATGTAATTACAATTCAGGTATAAAACTAAGCACTAACAGCCAAAATTTATGATTCTCCGGCTTGTTCAGTTCTTTTTACGCTTTTTTATTTCATCAACCCAGTTGAACAACAGCTTCAATCCTTCGGGCGTCAGGATAGATTCAGGATGAAACTGAACTCCAAAAATAGGCAAGTCAACGTGTTGCATCGCCATTGGAAGTCCGTCGGTTGTAGTTGCATTGATAATCAGTTCCTTGTTAATTCCGTTTGATTGGAGCACCAAGGAATGATACCGCATTACCTCCATCGGCTTCGGTAGCGACCGGAATAGTCCAGTTCCGTTATGATACATCAACGAAGTTTGCCCATGAACCGGTTCTGGAGCTTCTACCAATTCCATCCCGAAGTGCATCCCTATAGCCTGATGACCAAGGCAAACTCCCAAAAACGGCTTTACTTCAGCATAACGTGCTATTACATCCATTAAAACTCCTGCTTCTTCAGGCCGTTTTGGTCCGGGAGAGAGTACTATGCCATCGGCTTGCTGAAATCGCTCATCTTCGACGGAAATTGTATCATTTTCAACTACCTCTACTTCTGCTCCTACTCTTTTCAAGTAATCCACTAGGTTCCAGGTGAAGGAGTCGTAGCTGTCCAACAAAACTAACCTCATGAGGAAGACCAAAGAGGGGTAAGTGAAACGAAAAACTGCTCCATAGCGGGAAAGATTTTCCCTACTGGGGGAAATAGATACCCAATCCAATGAAACGTGTTGGCGGCAAGGTTTGTCAAAGGGGAAAGCAATATACTTTTTGCTTTAAGATCGGGCGGAAATACCCGAATCTGATTCAATAACCAAAGCAAGACACTGGAGGAATAAGCTGCCCTGATAGCTCCGAAAATTCCCCCTGCTATTCGATTTGGAATTCCTAAAAGTGCCAGTTTCACTACTTTATCCAAAAACTTGCCCAGCAAATTAACTCCTACAAGCACTACTATTAAGACTACTAGAAAAGCAATAAATGGCCAATACTCTGACTTTATATCAAAGTTTTTGGCCATTGCTTTTCCAACAGAATCCATAAGAGCAAAACCGGCCATAAGTCCCAGCAACAGCGCAAGTAGCGAAAATGCTTCTTTAACAAAGCCTTTCCAAAGCCCTGCAACTGCTCCTGCAATGAGCAATCCTAACAAAACGTAATCAATCCAAATCATGGATTCATGGTTTATCCGCGAAGCTTATCAAGCAATGTGGAGAGCTGTTCTGATTCCTCCTCGGTAAGTTTACTGCTGAGTTCTATTTCCTGTTTCTTCATCCCCGGTCTTACAGCATGCAATAACTTCAGTCCTTCCTCAGTGATGAACACGTCCATAAACCTCCGGTTCTGGTCGTTGTAGGAACGGTTAATGAGGCTTTTAAGCTCCAAACGATCGAGTAACCGAGTAACATCCGGCGTTTTGTCGAGCATCACCTCCTTAATGTAACCCACTGAACAGCAATTCGGATGCTTACCTCTCAGAATTCGCAGAACATTGTATTGCTGAGGGGTAAGCCCACTTTCCCTAAATACACCCGCATTGCGAGTTTGAATCCAGTTTGAGGTATAAAGAATGTTGACTATCACCTTTTGGTAAGGCGATTCAAATTTGCTTTGCCTAATCTCTTCTTCTAGTCTCACGGTGCAATTCGTCCATACAAGCGTGGGAACGGTATTGTTTCCCGAACATGCGGTAATTTGCAAATGTAGGCCACAAGACGCTCTAAGCCAAGGCCAAACCCGGAATGTGGAACACTACCAAAACGACGTAAATCCAAGTACCATTCAAAGGCTTCCATCGGAAGCTCATGTTCATTTATTTTTTCAACCAGCCAATCTAACTGGGTCTCGCGTTCACCGCCGCCAATGATTTCTCCATAACCTTCGGGCGCTAAAACATCCACTCCTTTTGCCCAGCGTGGGTCGTTTTCATCGCGTTTCATGTAGAACGCTTTTACTTCGTGCGGCCAGTTATACACCATAATTGGGCTTTCAAACAGCCTGGTTAGCACGGTTTCGTCAGAGCCGCCGAAATCGTTGCCCATGCGGAAGTTGCGTGCACTTTCTAACCAAAGTGGAATATTGCGGCTTTGCTCTTCGAGTTCAGCCAGGTCCTCTTTCAATTTTTGAACCTTGGATTGATTGAAGCCAATTTCGCCTTTTTTCATTCCGGGCTGGCTTAGCTTAAGTTCTCGATCGGCTATTTCCTGTTGAAATTCTACTATTCTGCTTTTTACTACTTCTAAATCGGCTTCAAGGGTAAGAATAGCGTTGCGGCCATCCAATTCTTCCTCTCCTTTGAGAATACGAACTGCACGCTCGTAGGTAATTCTTGGGAAAGGCTGAAGTACTGCGCGGAGTTTCTCAGTATCTCTACCGATTACCTCCAGCTCGGTTGGGCATTTTTCCAACACATCCGCCACTACCGAACGAAGGAATTCTTCAATCAGCGTCATGTTCATGTCGAGGTTGTAAAAAGCCATTTCCGGCTCTATCATCCAGAACTCGGATAAGTGCCGACGCGTTTTCGATTTTTCAGCACGGAAAGTTGGACCGAAGGTGTAAATTTTACCCATGGCCATGGCCATAGCTTCGCCATAAAGCTGACCACTTTGGCTTAAATAGGCAGGTTCGCCGTAAAAATCAGTTTCAAATAAGGTAGAAGTTCCTTCACAAGCGTTGCTGGTGAAAATAGGAGCGTCCATCTGCACGAAATCATTTCGTTGAAAAAATGCGTGAATTGCCTGAATGATGGTGTTGCGGATTCTCATGATAGCCCACTGACGACGGCTGCGCAGCCACAAATGGCGGCGATCCATCAGAAAGTCAATGCCATGCTCTTTGTTCGTAACCGGATATTCCTGAGCTATGCTGATTAATTCTAACGCATTTACCTGAAGTTCAACCCCTCCAACCTGTCGGTCGTCGGCTAACACTTCTCCGGTTAAACGGACTGAACTTTCTTGGGTTAAGCGTTTAGCTATCTCAAAAGACTCGTTTCCGAGTTTTTCTTCTGCTAAAACACATTGAACTATGCCGGAGCCATCACGCAGCACAATAAACTCTATTCCCTTACTGCTGCGTTGGTGGGTAACCCATCCCTGAATGGTCACTTCGCCTCCAACATGATGGCGAAGGTGTTGAATCGTATCTATCATCTTGTTAATTGCCGCAAAATTAGGAAATGGAAGTTTGTTCTGTTGATTACATTCGCTACATGAAGCAAGTGCTCGTATTCCTTGGCGCCCTTTTGGGCATGCAGGCGGCTTTCGCCCAGTCTTCTCCTGAAATTACTCTTCAGGACATTTGGGCATCTCCGAAGTTTATGGCTCGGTCGGTTCGTGGGATGACCCCCATGAAAGACGGTAAATCGTATGTCGGGCTTGGCTCGGACCCTGCTGCGCGTGTGCCTATTATCGTTCGATACAGTTTCGAAACCGGAAAACCTATTGATACTATTCTTAAAGCGGAATGGTTAAAGCCGATTGGCGCTGATAAACCCCTTTCCTTTGACAATTTCAGCTTCAATGACGACGAAAGTTTGATCCTATTGAGTGTTGAAAGTGAGCCAATTTACCGACACTCATCGCGAGAAATCAATTATGTTTTTTATCGAAACACCCAAAAACTCGCTCAAATTAATCCCGGAAAACAGGCTCTTGCCACCTTTTCTCCCGACGGGAAAAAAGTAGCTTACATGCGAGACAATGATTTATATTGGAAAGACATGGAATCTGGAAAGGAAAGCCGAATAACTTCCGATGGTAAAATAAATAACATCATCAACGGCCATACCGACTGGGTGTATGAAGAAGAATTTAGCTTCACTAAAGCATTTGTGTGGAGTCCCGACTCTCGGCATATCTCATTTCTGCGTTTCGATGAATCTGCTGTAACAAGTTATACTATGCCCATGTACGACAGCCTCTACCCTACTAACTACGTTTTCAAATACCCAAAAGCCGGTGAGAAAAACGCCATAGTAAGTGCTCATTTGTATGCGTTAGAAAATGGCAAAATCCAAAATCTGAACCTCGGTGAGTATGAATACCTGCCCCGGATTGGATGGACACAAGACAAGAATCTTTTCTGGGTGCAAAGAACTAATCGGCATCAGAACAAACTGGATTTGCTCACCGTTGATGTCCGCAATCTCCAGACTCGCTTGCTGCTGAGGGACAGTAGCAATACTTATGTTGAAGTGGACGATGATCTTACCTTTTTACCGAATGGACAGGGCTTCATTTGGAGTAGTGAGAAAACGGGCTTCAATCATTTATATCATCACGACCTCAATGGAAAGCAAGTGCGGGCTATTACCTCCGGCAAGTGGGATGTAACAGAATTTCTTGGTTTTTCACCTCTTCAGCAAACCTTGTTTTACTTATCCGCCGAAGTTTCTCCAATGGAGCGCCATCTATACCATGTTGGGTTAAATGGAAAAAACAAATCACGGCTTACGAATGAAAAAGGAACTCATTCCATCACGTTTTCAGGTGATTACAGCTTCTTCATCGACAATTTCAGTGCAGCCGGACAGCCGGCTACCATCAGCATGAGAAATATGAAGGGTGAAACGGTTCGAATGATTCAGGATAATGCTAAACTCAAGGAAACCCTTGCAACCTACAAGCTTAAAGTCCCTGAATTCTTCGCTTTCACCAGCGAACAAGGCATCAGCCTGAATGGTTGGATGATTAAGCCTGCTAACTTCGACCCAAACAAGAAATACCCGGTTCTCATGTATGTTTATGGCGGTCCGGGCCACAATACCGTGAACGACCGCTGGGGAGGTTCCGACTATATGTGGCATCAGATGATGGCACAAAAAGGCTACCTCGTAGTCTCAGTTGACAACAGAGGTACAGGAGCACGTGGTGTTGATTTCAAAAAATCTACTTATCTGCAACTTGGCAAGGTGGAAACCGAAGACCAGATTGCAACTGCTCGTTACCTAGGCACCTTATCGTATGTGGATGCGAACCGAATCGGCATTTTTGGATGGAGCTACGGCGGGTATATGAGTACCAACTGCATCACCAAAGGTGCGGATGTTTTTAAAGCGGCTGTAGCAGTAGCGCCGGTTATCAACTGGCGTTACTACGACTCCATCTATACCGAACGTTATATGCGCACTCCTGCTGAAAACGCAAAAGGATACGACGAAAACTCACCCTTAAACGACGTCAGTAAGCTGAAAGGAAGCTATTTACTGATTCACGGTACGGCAGATGACAACGTTCACTTTCAGAATGCCATGATAATGGTGAAATCGTTGGTAGCTCAAAACAAGCAGTTCGATTTTATGGCTTATCCGGATAAAAATCATGGCATTGGTGGAGGGCTTACACGGCTTCAGCTATTTACTAAAATAACCGACTTCTTGCTTCGCAATCTTTAATCATGACAAACCGTATTTGCCAGCTCTTTGGCATTCAATATCCGATTATTCAAGCGGGAATGATTTGGTGCTCCGGTTGGGAGCTGGCAGCATCGGTCAGCAATGCTGGTGGGTTAGGAATTATAGGAAGTGGCAGCATGTATCCGGACGTACTCAGAACGCATATTCAAAAGTGCAAAGCAGCAACCCGCTTGCCTTTCGGAGTCAATGTGCCACTGTTGTACCCCAATATTGATCAGCACATCGCCATTATCTTGGAAGAAAAAGTTCCGTTAGTATTCACCTCTGCTGGTAATCCGGCTACTTGGACTTCAACTCTAAAAGAGGCAGGAATTACCGTAGTGCATGTTGTGTCTAATGTCAAATTCGCACTGAAAGCTCAAACAGCCGGTGTTGATGCTATAGTTGCTGAAGGGTTCGAAGCAGGAGGGCATAATGGCAGAGAGGAAACTACTACCCTTTGTCTGATTCCGTTAGTTCGAAAGGCTGTGAATATTCCATTAATCGCAGCAGGAGGTATTGGCAGTGGACAAGCGATGTTGGCTACCATGGCACTCGGGGCAGAAGCAGTACAAATTGGCAGTGCATTCGTAATGGCGGAAGAATCGTCTGCCCATGCCAACTTTAAACATGCAATTGCACGCGCAGAAGAAGGAGATACTCGGTTAAGTTTGAAAAGCCTGACTCCAGTTCGACTCATCCGCAATAAGTTTTACAATCAAGTAGCAGAAGCAGAAGCATCTGGCGCATCCAAAGAATACTTAACTGAATTGCTTGGTAGAGGAAGAGCCAAAAAGGGAATGTTCGAAGGTGATTTAGAGGAAGGAGAATTGGAAATCGGGCAAGTTTCTGCGTCGCTGCAGGCCATTGAACCGGCTGCCCAAATTTTCAATAGGATTTTAGAAGAATATGAGCTTGCCAGAATGCAATTCCTTCAACCGCTTTGATTAGGTTTAAGCCATTAACTACCTAAAACTTTTGCATTCCAAACTTAAAGTAGTTCTGATTTTGGCCCTTGGTGGTGATGAGGTCGGTGTTTAAATGCCCAAGATTTGATAAACATGCTTCCAATTACCCAGTAAGGTATTGCAGAAAGTAGGATTTCAACTTTCAAAGAAAAAATCCCAATAAACAGCAAGAATAGAAAAATAGGGCTCAACAACCCAAATCCTATCCAGCTTAATATGGAACTTGGCACTTTTTGAAAAACGGTTATCAATAAAATAAGCTGGCCGGTTAATGGCATCCCGATAGCAGGATGAAGTAAATCCATGGGCTTCAGAAGTATATTTTTAAACACATCAAACTCCATTTGGAAGAAAAACGCACTTCTTTGCTCGCCCCACTCCAGATATCCTAGTAATGAGGCAAGTATCAATCCGGCATGAAGCAATCTCCGCTTCTTATTCTGCCGTTGCTGTTGGTGATGAAAATTCGACATTGATTAATTAAAGATAATACTATCTCTTTATCTCGACACAAAGTAGTACAATTTTTAAAAGCAGTTATAACTCATGCTTAATAGAATTAACCTTTGAATCGATTTCTGTTAAAGAACTTCGATTGATAAAAATATCAATATCCACAATCGTAAAAGACCTTTAGATTGGCAAGTTTCTCGGTAGATTTAAGCAAATTTCAAGATGGCTGATAGGGTAGTTTCCATCGTAGATTAGTGCTAACCAGCGTATGAATCAGCGCAAATCAGCGGGAAAAGTGCCATGTAAAAAAGCTCGGAACATTGCAATTGAATAGCTCTTTACGATAGTGCATATTCGTATAAAAATACACCGATAGTTTCGAGAAAATTTAGGGTAAACAAATCTTCTTAAAACTATCGGCATGATAAAGAAACTCAGCTTAACTTAGAGCGAACAGCCAAAATATCCATTATGGCATTTTCTCAAATACAATAACTAACTTATTAAAATCAGCGGCATCATTGATTACTTTCCTAAATTCCGCATAACGGCTTTTAGGGTAAAAAATGCCGGAATAATACTCTTTACCTGTTAGAATCAGCATATCGCCTTCTTTCTTCCAATCATTGGTAAAACCGAAAAGTGCTTTCCCATTAGCATCAGCATATTCGTCTTTAATGACCAGCTTATCTAATCCTTTTGGTTGATACCCTTGGGGAATTTTAATTCGAATTATCCTTTCATACGCATGTGGGAACTGAAGTACAATGTCCGTTTTCCGGTCTTTATCCTCGTACAATTCGCTTTGCTTACCAATTAACTCTCCAACTTTTAAAATCAGGTTATCACCTGCACGTTCTAAGTAATCCTGGCAACTTAGTTCAGCATCTAAAAGAAATGGTTTCAACATTTCTTTTGCCTCACCCATGTTGTAATTTCCTGCCTTGAGTTTAATTACACTGCATCCGGTGCCGGTATTTTTTACAAAATCGTAAAAGAAGTCTTTCTGATTGCTTTCGCCTGCCAAGAAATACAACCCTCGCAATCCCATTTCTGCGAAATTCATCATCTCACGGTGATACTCAATTTTAGCAGTGTTGCTTTCCGGCATTAGATTAACTTGGAGAACCATTCTGTCGTTGTTGTTCTCAAGAGAAGGAATTGGAATAGTCTTTATAGAAGTTACCCCTGAAAATTGCTCACCCAAAGAAACCGGTTTAATAAATAGTGCAGATTGTCCTAAGAACTCGTTCCCGGCATATCCAAGCCTGCCTACTATATTAGCCGGTTCAATAAATTCTTGAACATTAGGGAAATAGAGCATCAAATTATTTAGGTATGACCATGAATGAAAGGTTTTATCAAATACTTTATTGAAGCGATCACAAGTAATTACCAACTCTAAAGGAATGCCTGCTGCGAGGAAAGAAGCCGTCATTAAACGATTAAAACCATAACGAGAGCAAAATTTATTCTTAATGATGCTTTTGATGTCATCATCAATACGTCCTTCCGATTTAACTACAATATTGGTTTTAAGAAAATGCTCAATAGCAATTATTCGTTCTTTTTCGTTATTGCCTTTATCTGCCTTACGTATGAACTTTTTAATATCAGACTGATAGTCAGTGAAATTACCAACAAGTCGGTCAAAAAGAACACGCCCCATTTCGGGGTACTTACTTGATTTAGTATTGTTGTTTACATTAGTTGCAAAGGTGTATTCCACCCTAACCCGGTTAGCACTTTTACCTGAATACTCTTCGCTTTCGTAAGCAGGAACTTTACTAAATTGATACAAATAGTGTCGGTTACCGCCTACAAGAGTGTCCTTTAATTGCGCTTCAGTCTGATACAATTGAACATCAAATTTGAGCATTTCAGGAACAGTAAGGCTAAAATTCATTTGCCCTATTTCATCACCAAACTGTAAATAATCAGTATCGTAAGTGTCATCATCGAGTTCTAAATGAATAATTGTTTCAATCATGCATCCTTTAGTAAGAGAAGATACAGCCAGCAATTGCACTTCGTTGTCTTCTTCTTTTACCTTTTTAAAATCAGCGGCAGTGTGGTTCGCAATGATTTGACCGTCTTTTAATACTCTTACTTGAACTGCAACCAGGTTGTTGGAATAAAGAGGTAATCGAATTTTGTTGTTATCCTCAACTCCTTTATCATCGGAAACAGCCGTTATGAAGTGGCTAATAGCATAACGCTTTAGCTCTTCACCTACAATTTCGTAATAAACTCTACGCGCATACCAAGGTGTCCAGGTCGAACGATTCAGCATTGCTTTGTCCCGGCTTTCCGCCACTGTTGATGCTCGAAAGTCATAGCTTTTTCTTTCTGGAGCCTGTCCTAAAGCTGTAATTCCTGAATACAGAAAAAGGAAAAGTAAGATGAAATTTAACCGTTTACTCATTGTTTTGTTAGTATAAGTGATTGATTCTCTAGTTCTTTAAAACGATTCACAATGTTATTCCACACACTTAACTCCTCAAAAGGTATTTCCGCCTTTTTAATTTCAAAAAATGAATTAAGAATTAACTGCGAACCTTTCATAAAGTAACTAATTTTCCAACTGCAGTACGCATTGTTTTCAATTTTAGTATCAGGAAGTTTTCTTGGCAAATACCCGGAAGGTAAATCAAGATAAACTAGTATTTGTCGTTGATGCAGAAAGTCAAACTCCTTTCCATTTTGCCTGCCTCCGGAAGTATCGGCAAGTAATCGTTGCCAAGCTTTTTCAAGATTCAAATTAATATAAATATTTGAATCTATCTTTCGAACTAAATGATCAATTTCAATTTCAAAATTAAAATTCAGACTATTTCCAGATGAAAAAAGGTTGTTAACTTGAGGATTAATGATTTTGCATTTATCATTTCCTCTGCTGAAAATTCCCTTCATCAACTCTTCATATTTATCCTTAGTTCGCGAACGAAAAGCCTGGGTGATATTATCACGGTAAAACCCACTTAAAATTACATGTCCTTTCCCAACAAGAGTATCGCCTTTTATTCTGCACCAAAGAGTATCCACCCATTTATTGGAATCAGCAGAAACCCATGGCACCATGATAGATTCGAAAGTATTAGAGTCTATTGCAACACAAGCTTCACGCCCTTGGATAAACTCAGAAGGCCGACCCAATCCATGTTCTCTTCCAGTTGCATCTAAAAACAACAATCCAGTATCCGTTTTAAGCGTAGCAATCATGTGATTGCTTGAAGCAAGATGTTGTAGGCTTCGAAAGTGAACAGGAATTTCCCGAGTGCCTATCCAAGCAGGATATGCAGGCAAACCGGCTTCATGCAACAACCTAGAAAGTAAAACAGCCATATCTTTACAATCGCCATAGCCATTGCTACAAACCACTTCGGGATTTCTAGGAACTTGCCCTGAATAACCATCCTCAATTGAAATATATCGAATATGATCCTGTACCCATTTGAATAAAGCAGAAGCTCTTTCGAAATTACTCTTACTACTTTTAATTACAGAATCTACCAATGCTTTAGCAGTATTAGGCAAAGGATGTTTCATTGCTGAACGGATAAAGGAATAATTCTTCTTATTAAATGCGTCTAAACTGTGGTTAAATTTAATTTCTTGACCTTTTTCTTGATAGGCTTCCAACCAAATATAAAGTTGAGGCAAATAATGTTTATAGGATTGTCCGTCATTATAAAAACGATAACGGGGAAGCTCACTGGCATTCCAAATCAATATTTGTTGACCTCGTTTCTTTTCTATTCTAAAGCGAACAAGGCTACTATCTCCTTTAAGTTTCCAACCAATTCGAACACCTTCTGGCATTATAACTTTAAACTCCGCCTCTAAAACAGGTGGGCCATTCGAAAAATAAATTGAACGCAGAAACAACGGATCATGTACACGAAGTATGTAATCCAATTGAACTATGCTACCCGGACTTAGCCCAGGATAAGCCACTTTTCTAATTCTTACATCGTCATAAAAAACATCTTTCTGTTCTCTATGCTTTTCCTCTGAAACAGCTCCAGAACCACTTCGATAACGACCGGAGTTGTAAATTCTGGAGCTTGCTTCTGCAGAAACGAAGGATGAAAATGGAGGGGCGTAAGCAATTTCATCTTCGGAATCATCCAGCATTTTCTCATTAAGAAGAATACGTTCCTCATGAATATGTTCAGTGATTTCAAGAGAATTGTCAGAATATTTGAAAACTAATTCCTCTGATTTCTTTAAGTAAATCTGACGTTCATCATGAAATCGTTTTCTTAGTGCAATCGGATCTTGAGCTACAGACGAATAACTCAATAGAGAAAGAAGAACTAAAAACCTAATAGCGTGACCCATAATAAAAATAAACTTTTTTGTCAGGCTTTCCTATTGCCGTGTAATACTGAATCCATCCATGCAAGTTTCCAAATTTAAACTGACCTTCTTCTTTTAAAAGGCCGTCTTCATAAAAAAACTTGTAAGCGCCATGTTCATCATCATTTAAATATTCAGCTTGTTTAAGCAATTTTCCATTTTTACCATAATCTTGTAGCACGCCTTGTAATTGTCCACTTACATATTTACGAGAGGATAGTTTCATTCCATTGCTCTGATAAACTAGGTAGTTTCCTTCATACTCACCATTCACAATTTTAAAGTCGAAAGCGAGCTTACCATTGGGATGAAGTGCCTTTATGTTAACTGTTTGAGCTAAAACAGGAGTAATTGCCGGCAATTTACCGTCAGCACCCATTTGCGCAGAACCTACTAAAGACCCTTCGTCGTACTCAAGAACAGCCACTACTACGCCTTGTTCATTGTAATATCGTTTTAAACCATTCAAATTATTATTCTCAAAATTAGCTTCTACTACCTTTATCCCTGAAATGTGATACAGCGTTTCTAAACCTTCTTTTTTACCTTCTACATAACGAGTGGTACGATAACTTCTTCCGAAATCGGAAAATTCATTTTCAATAGAATCTTTATCCCCATTTTTATACCAACTACGAATAAATAATTTACCTCCAGGAAAGAACTCCTCATACACCCCATCGCGTACCCCATTTTTATAACGCTCCGTTTTTCGTACTTCACCAAGAGCATTATACGTTGTCTGAATGCCATCAACCTTTTTCCCATTTTTATATTCTACTTCAAACAGTATTTTTTTGTTACTATGAATTTGCTTGTACATACCAGAATACTCCTTCAATAAACTTTGATTATACAGTTTGCCGCTACTGTCGTACTGAGATGCTCCACGGAAAACTCCATAGTCAAACCAATTTTCGAAAAGTAATTGGCCGTTGACTTCATATTCTCGATCTGAACCATTCAATTCGCCATCCACATAAAATTCTCTACTATCAGGCTCTCCATTACTGTAGAAGAAGTCCCATGCTCCTACTCTGGTTCCTTGATTAAAATATCCCTCAGCTCTGGGAGTACCACTAATATGATAAGTTCTGAAGAACCCATTTAACTCACCATTACGGTAAAAAAACTCAGACTTAGTTTTTCCATTAGAAAAAAACTCTGTTTCAATTCCTTCCTTAACTCCTTTGGAATAATTAGATGTTTGCGTTCTAACTCCACCAGAATAATAATTCCAACTGCCTTCTTTAAATCCATTTTGATAACTTCCTTCCGACACTATCTGGCCATATTCGTCATAATCAACCATAGAAAATGAATCTGCGCTATACGATTTATCTTGAATAAGCTCACCTTTTGAATTCCAATATTGTGCCTTTCTTAGAATTCCTTTATTAACGTTTAAAACTGCATATTTCCAGCCTCCTTTTGCATAATAAGTTGACACTCCATTCAATTCTCCAGCTTTATAATTTTCTTCCGATTTTAGATTGCCATTGGTGTACCATTTTTTTGAGACGCCTTCAAGATTTCCTTTTACATAAATTAACTTACGTTCTTTTGCTCCATTGGGATGCCAATAGCTCCACTCACCTACAAGATTTCCATTTTCATAATTTCCTTCCGCTTCTATTGAGCCATTCTTAAACCAAAAAGTCCATTTACCGTCTCTTAAATCATCGACATACTGACCCTGAGTTTTCCTATTTCCATTGGAGTGATAAAAGGTAGCCTTTCCCTGCTTTTTGTTATCTATTTCTTCATATTCAGAGGACAAAAGTCCGAATTCATCATATCCTCGATACAATCCACTGCGTTTACCGGCAACAGCATTGATTTTTGCACTAAGCTTTCCACTTGGATGATAAAGAAGAATTAATCCTTCAAATAATCCATTCTTTTGAAAACCTTCCTCACTTATAACACCTGTTTCGAAATATCTTTTATACGCACCTTCTTCTTTCCCATTCTTAAACTCTTCAGTCATAATCACTTTCCCGTTAGAAAAATAATTCCAAAGGCCTTCACGTTTTCCTAGAACATATTTCCCTTTTGCATTAATCTCACCGGTTTGTGAAACAAAACTCCAGTCACCATTAAGTTTATCGTTCACTATTGCTTCTCCGAATCCTGAAACTTCTCCATTACTAAAAATTACTCGAACGTTTTTCTTCGTTCCATCAGACAAAGGCAACATAAAATTAGTTCGCATATCAAGCAAGTACCCTCCAGCCCAATTTGCAAACTTGTTAATCACACTATTTTCTTTCTTAACTGCTTTTGAAATATCTTCATTATTTACTCCTTGTAAACCAGATAAAATAATTGCTTGATACGAACTTACTTCTAAAGCTTTACGATAGAAATCAAGATAAAACTTAGTTATTAATGGTAAATCTTCTGAAGATTTCGGTAGCTTTTCTAAAATAAATTGAAGCTGTCGTGTTAGCTTAAAATCAATTTTTAACCCTGGTTTATAATTCTTATTCAAAGCCAATTTCGATAATACTATTTGATTTAATTCTGCCAATGCATCAGAATTGCCAAATATATCATTCGGCACCGATTGAAGATTCTTTTGATATTCATCGGATGCTACCGATTCATTGACTGTTATTATTTCGATTTTAGACTCTGCATCAGAAACAAGAATAGTTGCAAAATGATATGCTAACATCGCTAACACAGGCTGACCAGCCTCTGCGGCTAAATACCCAATTCGTAAATGAACCTTGTGGTACAAAGGCTTCCTAATCAATGCCTCGTAAAGGCAATTTAAAGCATCCTTGTACTTTTTTGTTCGAATTCGAGAAATTGCAGCCTCATAATCTGCCATGTGATGGAGGGGAAACTGAGTCCTAACCTGGTTGTACCACCAATCAGCGGAATCTGGCATTGCCAAGTCATCATAATTGTTGGCAATGAGTAATTGTATATCTCTGCTTATGGATTTCCTATCCTTGATAGCTAACAATACCTCAAGCGATTCCCTGTTTCGTTTGGCAGCAAACAAGCTTAGTCCTAATTCATGCTGAGATAACACATAAGCGGAGTCACCGGAATGAACTTTTTTATACTGATCAATGGCCTCCTCGTAAAGTTCTTTATCGTGCTTTTCAATGCCAAGTTTTATCCTGGCATCTCCATTCAAATATGGTGCACCTAACTTTGGAATTTGAGCAAAAGAGGTAGAAAGTCCGCAATTACACGTAAAAACTATCAAAAAAACGATAGTTGCGCGCTTAAATAAAGAAATCATAAGTACTGCAAGATAAGGGTAGGGTGAATAAACCTGCGAATTATCGGAAAAATCCTTTAATCTTTTAGCGAACCCATAAAAAAATGAAGCCCCTGGCCAAAAGACCAGGGGCTTCAAAATTTAAAATCCGATTTGGATTACTTCACTGATTTAAACACTTTCTCAGTAAAGATTCCACGGTTAGTAGAAACCTCAATCAGGTAAACACCTAATGGAAGATTAACATTCTGTTCTACAGTTCCACTGTTCTCTAAGCCTTGTGCACTGAATACACGACGACCACTTAGATCCATGACCTGAATAGATTCTACCACTGTTCCTTCAACTAAACCAGTAATTCTCAATACATCAGCATTAAAGAACATACCGGGTTTAGTTTGTTGAATTGTTGGTACTGAAGTAGTTAAAGGCTGGAAGTGAAGATAAAAACGACCAGTATAAGTACCTAAAGCAGTAGCATTGAACACATAAGCACTGTTTCTTAGATTGTGCATGGTGCCTGTTACCATATCCTGAAGGTAAATACTAGTAGATGCATCAACATTCTCTAACTGATCAATCATAAAGGTATGTTGACCTGTTTGATTTACATCGAGACCAAGTTCTACAACTTTCGCAGCATTCAGTTCACCAAAAGCATTAACAGCCATGTCAACACCATTTAAACGGCTGTACAAGCTCACTTCAAAGTTTCCTTTGTTCTTACGGCCATCCCAAAGTCTGTCATACTGATCTGTAGCATCTGCTGTAAACGCAATCAAGGTATTGTTTGCTACATTCTGGCTATTGTGAGCCAAAAGAGTCATACGTTGAATTGGGCTTTGAGTACGGAATATAGTAGCATTAGTAGCATTTCTCTGAGAATTCATGTAAGAAAGGCTTGTACTTGTTGCTTCAACAAAGAATCCTTGAGCTACTCCAATTTGGAATGGCGCATTGGCCAAAGTGCGAGTAACATAGTCTGCACCAGTGAAATTGTTCTGACCTGAGTTAGTACTGAATGCGGTATTCCAGAAGTAAAGTGGTCCAACAATATTCGCAGAGTTATCAGTGATGAATGTACCACCACTTAAAGCACTTGGATAAGGGTTACCAACCAAGTTCCAGTCATCGTTACTTCCAGGATTCACAGACATTGCTACATTGATAGGGCCGTCGTTTGGCATACCACTAAACTGTCGTGTACCTGCAGAACCGAATCCTGAATTGCTTCCAGTTGAAGAATAACCGATACCTGTAAGCATTGCAGCAGCACTTGTTTCAGAAGTCCAAATCTGAGTAGCAGAGTTAAATGAAAAGAAGTTGGTTCCATTCAGTGCCGCTAAGGTTGAACCACTTACTGGAGAAGACCAATAGTTGTAAAGCAAAGGATTGGTTGAACCAGTTCTTCTTTGACGTAGGGTTCCAGTAAATGAACCACCTCCGGTAGGAGTACCTGTGCCATGCATTAGAGTACCGCTGTTCATCAAAATCAAAGTTGATGTTGAAAGCGTAGCTCCTGTTGCGACACGAACAATGCCATTAAACTGAACAGGTGCACCAGCGAGGGTTTGAGTACCGGATCCACCAAAAACAATAGTTCCTGTTCCACCAAAAGTTACAAGACCTGTCGTAACAAAGGATACATTTCCAAGGAAAGTAACAGTTCCAGTCCCAACGCTTACTTGTCCATTTCCTTCTACGATAAGTTCTCCTATTGTTGAACCATTCGGAAGTGTAACTGAAGTTCCTGTCGGAATGCGAACAAGGGTTGTTCCAGTAGTTGCATCAGGAGTACCACCAACCCAAGAGTTTCCACTCCAGGTAATGATATTTTCTACTTTGACTGAGAAGGAAGTTCCTGCTGAAGTGCCTGCATTTGCGTTGTAAACACGAACAAAGTACTCCTGGCCTGCGGTTAAACCAGTTGCTATCATATACTCAGTTCCATTGTTTCCAGTGGAATTAGTACAAGTTCCAGAAATAGGTGTCAATGAGCCACAGCTTCCACTGTAAGCTTGAACAACTGCATTAAGACCTGACGCTCCAACAACTGTTACCTGTGCTCTATTGCCATTGGCGGTAAACTTGTACCAAACATCATTGGCTTGAGTACTTGCACAAGGTGCAAAAGTTTGAGTTGCATTCGCTGAGGTTTGACCTGTTAGGGTTGAACCGTTAACCGTTAATGCTACTGCACCACTACAATCATCATTTACAGGAGGTGTTGCAATCGTTGTAAACGACTGAGTAGCACATCCAGTGGCTACACCAGCAAGATTCCGAGGTACAACTTTCCAGAAATAAGTAGTGTTGTTCTGAAGACCAGTCGCGAGGTAACTGTTTCCAGCTTGATCCTGACTAACACGAGTAAATACTGCTTGGTTAGCAACATTAGTTTGACTAGTCGCCAAGTACACATCGTATCCGGTTGGGTTACCAGAAGCAATACCCCATGATAGCGTAAGTGTTACAGCCTGGTTAGAAGCTCCATTGGCCGGAACTAGACCAGTTGCACAACTTGGCAATACTCCGGAAGTGGCAAATTGGCGTGCAGTACAGTTACTTGAAGTGCCATTAGCATTAACTGCCAATACTCTCCAGAAGTAATTGGTACTCTGTGCGAGAGCGTTTGCAGCTACAGTGGTAGTAAGAGTTGATAGGCCAGTTTGGTTAACTAACAGGCTGCTAAAGTTTGATGAAGTAGATACTTGGAAGGTGTAGGTTATACCAGTACCAGGGCCCGCAGATGCAGCCCAATTGAAGGTATTCACAACAGCAGGATCAACATTCGACAAATTGTTTGAAGGAGAAGTCAATGCTGGACAAGCCGCAATTGGTGCTTCTGCAAGAATACTAAAACCTGACGAAGGAGTTGAACCAGTAGCTGAGTGATAAACTCTAACACGGTAAGTGGTAGCAGCAACAGTGGCAAGGTCAAGAATTTCAGCTCCACCAGCACCAGCGTTATTAACACAGGTTACAAGGTTAGTAAGTGATCCACAAGCACCGGTCATAACCTGAACCACAGCGTTGTAAGGTGCAACTGGGGTTACAGTCAAACGAGTGTAAGTACTTGTTGCAGTAAAGGTGTACCAAACATCGTCGTCACCATTTCCTAATGCACAAGTTGGGTTACCAGTAGATGCAGTAGCTCCTGCGGTATTTCCAGAATTAATAGGAGTTCCGATAGTTAAGGCAGTTGCTCCTGCACAGTTGTCGTTACTAGGAGGAGTAAGTACTGCATTCAAACCAAGGTTAAAGTAACCTGTTGAATTAGCTGTTGCACCCCAAACTCTAATAAAGTAAGTTCCTGCAGCTAAGCCATTAGCCGTTATCGACTCAGTTAAACCTGTGCCTGCTGCATTTACGCAGTTTACAGAAGTTTGAGTACCACATGCACCACTGATTAATTGAACAACGGCATCATATCCACCACCTGGAACTACGGAGATAGTTACATTCGAGGTGTTTGTAAGGGTGAACGAATACCAAACATCACGTTGTTGCAAGTTAGAAGCATTCGCGGTACAACTTGGTATGCCTGTAGATACTGTTGAACCTGCTGTACGATGAACGATACAAGGATCTGCACCTGCTCCAGTACCTACTGTTAAAACAGTAGCGGTTGCGCAGTTGTCATTCAACGTTGCGTTTCCTGGATCAGTTGGAAGCACTGCATTGTTACCCGGCGTAAACGTTACTTTAGTATTACAACTTGGAACAATAGCCAAGTTATTTACTGATGCAGAATTAGAAAAATTATTGACATTCTCAAGTTGTTGAGAAATGAAATTGCCAATACCACCTGCAGAATTCAATGCTGAAAGACCCGAAGTATAGTTGTAAACAACACTTGCATTTCCATCTGTTGCTATCATATTTCCGTAAAGGAATTCAATAACACCTGTAGCCTCATACAATTTTACTTGGAAGTTCAAGCTTGGCCCGGCAACTCCAAACACCTCAATGTTAGCCCATTCTATGGTCAATACTTGGCTGTTATTGGCTCCAGTTAGTTGATACTTAATCGAACCCTGTAAGGCAGCTAAAGTGTTGTTATTAGGAGAGGTAACAAAGTCGGCCCACATTGGTGCAACCATACCCATAGATCCTGCCGCAGCAAAGTTGTTGGTAAAGCCAGCAGTTGTAGCTGGGTTAAAGGTAAGGAAGCCATTAACTTGTGTACGTAACTGAGTTACAGGAACACCCTGATAGTTAAAGTTGAATCCAAGCGCGGTAAGACTAAGAGGCGCCGTGTAGGCTTCGTCTGTACTTGTTCCTACCCAGCTAAAGTTAGTTCCGGAACTCATGATAGATGAGTAAGTCTGTCCGGTTTGGCGGGTAACATCGTAATCCATGTTGAGCGGTACAAACACACCAACTACATTGGAATTAGCAGATGAACCAAACGTACAATTCACAACACAACGATAAAACTTGGTTCCACCAAGTGCAGCAGTAGTGTAAGTTAATGAATTCGGATTTTGACCTCCCGTTACATTAGCCCAACCTGAAATGCCATCATTACTTTCTTGCCACTGGTAGGTAATACCATTAGCAGCAGTTTGGCCAGCCAAGGTAAGAACCGCTGTACCACCAGGTGCAACAAAATTGCTGCTAGCAGTTGCAGTTCCTGCATTCGGAGTTCCGGAACAGTTTACAAGACTACCTACTGCAAAAAATCCAAGACTTGTTACGGTATCAGAACTGATGTTTGTGAATGGAGAAACGGGTGAAGATGATACACTTACAAATGTTCCGTTCAAGGTAGAAGAACGTGCAAGGCGATTATTTGCCGCAAGTCCTTGCTCAGTTACTCTAACTACCGCACTAGAGAAATAGTTTGGAGAAGAAGTAACAGCAGCTTGCCAATATCTGCTATTCAATGCACCCAACACGACATTGTCAGGGCTTCCTGTAGGAGCAGCGTCGGTAACACTAACTCGAACATCGGTATTGCCCGCATTAAGCGTTTTGGCTGCAACCAATTCGAATGGCGCAAATACAGCACCACCAACTGGGTACGTATAAGTAGAGTCTCCGCTAAGAGAAGCAGGCATTCTGCGAACCATAGGCCCAACTACGTATGAGTTAGATGAACCACCTGAAACTGCAGTTGTAAATGGATTACGCAGAGTCAATAGATTCGTTAATGTAGTATGAACGTTTCCGTTAGTTAGGGCTAGCGTTGAATTAGCATCCAAGCTTAGTGGAGTGCTTAGCGTAATGCCATTTCCATTGTTAACGATAACCGACTGAAGATTGGCAGATGGACTGCTCGTCGCATTTCTATAAGTACCAGGACCAGAAATAGTCTGAGCATTCAGTGCATTGTAAGTAGCTCCACTACCAAGAGTGATTGCCCGAAGTGCAGTGAAATTGCCACCTGAACCTACACTTACATTTCCACCAAGAACTACTTCACCACCAGTTGGTTGTGTATTGAACTCACTGTTGTTCGAAATAGTAAGATTTCCTCTTACATGCATTCCAAAACGACCTGGAGAAAGGAAACGGTTACCTGAGTTACCACCGCTAATGGTTACATGATTAACAGGAACTCGGTTGGTGTTATTTCCAAAAGTCTCAAAAACAAATCCGTCTGCATTACCAGCAGTTGTACTTACTCCATTACCAAACTGAATGGCATGAGTACCTCCAAAAGCAGTATTGTTAACTACTGAACCAGTAATACGAAGCGCCTGAGTAGTTCCGGCTGCTGACGTATTAACTGCTGGGTCAATAATCTGAATAGTTCCTCCATTAAGGTTACTGGCAGAGTTTACCGTTACTCCCATGGTAAGAATACCCTGAGTTAGGTTAAAAGTAGCACCACTACCACTTCCTGATGAAAGGGTCACGCTTACAGGATTCGTTGGGAAAGCAGTATAAATACCAGGGTTGATAACATTTACAGTTGCTACAGTAGAACCGGAAAGGCTTGCAACCTGAAGCTGTGCTGGTTGAGTAAATGTTCCACCTGTTACTGTAACAATACTTCCTAAGGAATAACCTGAACCAGCAGCAGAAACTGCGGCACTTGCTATTGAGTTAGTAGTTGCACTTGATCCACCAATGTTTGCATTATTAGGATCTACTGAAATAGTACCACCTGTTTGGCTAACGTTAGCACCAAATAAATTCGCTGTTCCAAAAACATTCAGGTTACCACCACTCATGGCAAAGGTTCCTGCGGCATGGAAAATCCGGTTGGCTGCAGTTGCAGACCCAACGTTGATTGTTCCATTGCTCATAGTAAAGGTTGCCATCGAAAAGTTATTCAGTCCTAATCCTGCAGCTCCTGTCACATTAAAAGTACCCCCATTCATTGTAAGAGCACCACTATTGAATGCACTTGAACCTACGTTCAGAGTGCTACCAGAAACAGTAAGACCACCGTTTGGATTAATGGCAATGCCATTACATACAGCAGCCTGTGCGTCCACAGTAACTGTAGTTCCTCCCGTAATCACTACGTCATTAGTAGCATCTGGAACGATACCGGTATTCCAAGTATTCACATCTTCCCATGCTCCGGTTGCAATTGCAAAAGTTGTTGGAGCGAGAGTAGCGGTTGTAGCATTACCACCCACCCTGTAGGCAGTATTGTTAAAAATTGCACCTAACACAGCATTCGGGAATGCACGTGAAACTGCAGGAATAGCAAAGGTGCCAGAACCTGAAGAACCAGTAGTTGTGTTATCAGTAGCGTTGACAAAACGAAGAGTAATAACATCAGAGAAGCCACCAACTCCTATTACTGAAGCTGTAGGAACTAATGAGTTAGCACCTAGGTTTAATCCACTTTGATTAAATGTCCAAGAAGAGTTGGTTGTGCGATCCACAGAAACGCCATTATCGGAGAATGCGGAGATGTTTGTATTTCCAATCGCTCCATTATGACGAGCAGAGATACGGCCACCAGTAGTAATCGCACCAGCATTCAAAACATTGAAATTCACCGAACGGTTAGCTCCAACAAAACTGAATGGGAATAAGAAAGTGCCTGTCTGTGTAAGTGTAGAGGTACCAACCCAACGACTGAAAAACCCGGTTGATGCAACAAAGTTTCCAGAAGTATAGGATAAAGTACCAATAGACGTAGCAGATGTTCCCAATGTAAAGGTGTTAGCTCCAAGATCAATATCTCCAGCCAACATATTCAATGTACCGCTTACAGTACCAGTTCCAGTATTGCTTAAGGAGTTAATAGTAACACCGGAAGCATTGTTCATAGTGAAGTTGGTAAAGTTTGCAGTTGGTGAGGTAGCCAAGTTACGATAAGTACCAGCTCCGCCGATGGTCGAAGCAATAGGAGAAAGGTTGCCCGTTGCTCTAACGAATAAAGCTCCTGTTGCGGTTAATGTTCCATTATTGGTTAGTGTACCGTTGATACTCAAACTTCCATTTGCAGGAATTTGAAGTTCAGAGCTGGCATTAATGGTTAAAGTACCACTAACATCCATGGACTGCGCGGCAACGTTTGCTGCCATTACAAAACGGTTTGCGGCTGAACCTGCATTAACTTGAACACTACCTAGAGGCACTGAAAGACCACCTGAAAAAGCAGTAGCAACTGCAAATCCTTGTGAAGCAACTCCAGTTGTAGTACTAGCTCCATCACCAAAGCGAACGGTAGTTCCGCTAAAGTCGCAGCTCGCCCCTGAAGAAGATGGGCGATTGATGGCTAAGGAAAGACCTGTATTTCCGTGTGGATCAACTATCGTAATAGTACCGCCGGTTGCATTAATGGCATTTCCGGATGCACCTACGGAGAAGTTCAACAAGTTTTGGTTCGAAGCAACACTTGAGCCGGGAGTTCCTGTGTTTCCATCAATATTGAAGTTGCCGCCTGACATATTGAAAGCAGAACCACTATTGAAGTTTACATAACCGTTTACATTCAATGTTCCGGAAGAAATCGTCACACCACCATTAACTTCAAGCATGCGGTTTCCACCGCCAGCAGGGCCAATGTTGAGTGTGTTTCCAGCTAAAGTAAGTTGGGCATTAGATTGAACCGTTACCCCATTTGCATCATAACTGGCATCTGATCCAACAGTTACATTATACGGAGTAGCAATAACAACATTAGCAGTTGAAACTGGTACAGCGTTTAAATCCCATGTTGCAGCATCACCCCAATTTCCTGAAGCAATTGCAGTGTAGATAACCGGGAAGTTCTGAACGTTACCGCCCAAATAGAAAGCACCAGTGCTATTGAATAGAGCCGAGGTAATGTTTGCTCGCGAAACATTTACCACACCAGCAGACAAAGAAGAAGCATTATGTACTCCTGGAGCACTTGCATTATCTGCAGTAACTCGAATATCAGCAGCTGTTGTAACATTTTGGAAAATGCTTTCAGCTCTAAATTGTGCTGACATGGTAGTAGAAGTGTATCCATTTCCACTCGATACTGCCCATCTGCCATTTGTCCTAGAATCGACGGTTACAGAACCATCGACAAAGGAAGGTGTAATGGTTGAAAGTCCGCTTGCATCAACAAAACGAGCACTGATAGTACCACCACCAGTAGCTGAAGTTTGTCCGATGAACATCGTACGGTTAAGCCCTTGAGTAGTCGCAAATGGGAAAGTACCGGCTGCAGTCGTTAGGACTATAGAACCGGTTCCAAACCAACGAGTAAAGGTTCCTGTTGTCGAAGTAAAAAAGCCTGTACCAACAGTCAATGTTCCAAGTGCAGTAGCACTTGTTCCAAGGGTTAAGTTATTGCTACCAAGGTTGATTAATGACCCTGCAGTATTCAATGTTCCTGCAACAATTAGGTTGTTCACATTAACAGTTGCACCCTGTAAGAAAGAGTTATTGTTGAAGGTCAAGCTGGCAAATGATCCAGTTGGTATGAACGAACCAGTGGTTAAGGTAGCAGTCGCACCTGAACCAGTACCGCCTGTTAAGCTGAAAGTACCCGTAGGTTCAACGGTATAAGCACCAGCATTCTCAAGCGTAAGTGCGGTAACTAACCCAAGGTTTACACCTGTTACTTTAAATGTTGCGGCAGTTGTGAAAGTACCGCCTGATACTGTCAAGATATCTCCAAGAGCATAACCAGTACCTGCAGCAGCAATTGCAATAGTTGGAGTAGCATTTCTAAAGTTTCCTGATCCGTTGATCGACTGTGCCACAGGGTTTCCACTTCCGGCAAATGAAAGACTAACCAATCCACCGGTTGTTGGAGCATTAGAGGTATGCCATGTTCCGTTGTTGTTGATGTTACCTGCAATATTCACGTTAACAGCACCTTGACGGAATATAGAACCTGAATTAACAGTAAAGTTACCAAGAATGGTTTGGGTAGTACCAGGGCCTAGGTTTACAAAACGACCAGAACCGGAACCACCATTCACTGTAACATGTCCAAGACGAAGACTTAATCCGCTGCTTACTCGGAAACCATTCACAGCGTTGCTGTTATTTGTTCCTGAAGAACCTCCTAATACCAACGTATGTCCAATACTGTTTGTAGTAATTGCTGGAGTGTAGCTCAATGCATTACCTACACCAGAAAGTACAGGGTCAACAATGGTCATTGTTCCACCATTCAACTGCACACCAATTGGAGTAGAAGCGAAGGATACAGCATCAACACCTTCAGGTACAGAGGTTGCAGAGCTGCCGCTGTTCGGGTCAACATTAATGTTTCCGCCGAATTGGATAAACTGAGCATTCGCAGTTTGAGCAAACTGAGCATTTCCATTGATTTCAAGATTACCTCCTGAAACATTAGTAATACCATTGTTCTGGAATGTTCTGTTGTGTCCACCAGTGGTACCTACAATGACATTGCCATTGGTTTGCTGATACGAACCAGTAGTGCTAACATTGATAGCAATAGTTGAAATTCCAAGTGTGAACGTTGCTCCTGAACCAGAACCACCAGTAATTGAAACTGGGCTAAATGGCAACCCGTTGTAATTACCGGGGTTTAAGATATTAACCTGTAGAATACCACCAGCACCATCAACAAGCGTTACTAGGCATGTTGCACTGCTTCCAGTACCTCCTACAATGGTAACAACATCGTTAACAGCATAACCGGTACCGTTAAGCACAGGAGTAACACTTGTTACAAGAGCTGCACCTCCGATATTAGTGTTACCTCCTGATACGTTATAAGTACCATTTAATACGAGGTTTCCACTGATAGTTAAAGTATTCGCTGGCTGGTTTAATGTTCCGCCATTATCAATAGTTACATTACTAGCATTGTAAGAACCACCACCTTGAACAGTAACGGTAATTCCATTAGGAATAACTGCTGACTCAACAGAAGTTGGAGGAGTTCCTGAGTTCCAGGTCGTGCCATTACCCCAATCACCACTTGCAATAGCCGTGATAACCGCTAAGGCATTGGAATTCTGTGTACCAACATGGAAAGTATTATTCAGCAATGCTGTGGAAGTAAAGAGCTTGTTCACCTGAGTATTTGGAGAAGCTCCGGTATTCGCTGTTGATCTTCCAATCGGGTTTGCTGCGGTAGAAGAAACCAAACGAAGGTCTCCCGCATTAAACGACTGAATCATGTTGCTTGTAGTAGCACGCATTGTCCAGCTACCATTTCCAAGTCCATTGGCTGTAGAAACCACCCAACCTGCGTTGGAGCGAGTATCAACGTTGTTGAAGTTTACAAAACCTGTAACACCTGCTACCTCATTGAACGAAGTCATTGGACTCAGACCACCTGAAGAGTTAACTGAAACGGTTACTGTTCCACCTGAACTTAACGCGGTTGCGGGGTTGATAAAGATGCTTCTGTTATTGGTATTTGCACCCATTGGGAACAATCCATCCACAGAAGCTGCCGATTTTACCGTACCGTTGTACCAGCGAGTCATACTTCCTGAACCAACCACTAAACCTGAGGTATAGGAAAGAGAAGCAGGAATGGCTGTGGAAGAACCAATCGTTAGATTGTTTCCATTCAAGTCAACATTACCGCCACCAAGGGTCAATGCTGGAGGGGTTGACAAACTACCGGAACCATCTCCGATAATCAGGTTTCCACCAATAATTTGCATACCCAAAGAATTGGTTAGCGACAGAATATTGATTGTTCTGGCATAAACTCCACTTCCGGTAGTAGTAGGAATTTCTGGTCCGGTAATGTGTTGCTGTGTTTCCTGCGCAATCAATACAACGTATGCAGCAGTTCCAACATTAAATGAAGGGGTAGTTGCAAAGTTTCCTGATGCAGTTGCTCCACCAGCATTTCCATATTGAAGAACAACGTCTGTACTTCCTGTACCAAGAATTGCATTATGAGTAACGGAGTTATTGATAGACCCGTTAAAGAAATTTACCCTTTGTGTACGAATCGTTGCATTCAAGGTAAGCCCCGCTGTGTTTTGCATAGAGAAACCTGCAGCAGGTGAGTTAATACCCGTACCAGTATAGGTTTGTGGTGTAGTTCCAAAAAACGTAAATCGGCTGTTTACCGGGAAAGCATCAATTATACCATTGTTAACGAAGGTAGTACCACTATAAAGAATGGTAAATCCATTCAATGCCATAGCAGTACTTGGATTTACCGTAGTAGTACCTCTAACGTTAATTTGAGCAATCAGTACAGCAGATTTATTAGTAGAGGCATTATCAATATTTAAATCAAAAATATCTCCTCTAATACGGAAAGGTGTACCACTTCCTAGTGTAACAGTTGCTCCTGAACCAGTACCTCCGGTCAAGGTGATGTTACCTGAAGGAAGTGTGGTATAAACCCCGGGATTATTAATCATTGCCTGAGTAATAACACCACCGGCACCAATGCTGGTAACCGTTACAGTAGCTGTAGTAGTGAAACTACCACCGGTCACGTTTAACACCTGTCCAATGGCATAACCAGTACCACCATTAACAATGCTGTTTACTGTAATTAAGCTATTAGGGGCAGGAGTGCTGGCATTACCTAAGCGAAGCGTACCACCAGTCATATTTAGGAAGCCTGCACCAAATAATCCGACCCAGTAGTCGGTTTGTGGTGCTGGAGAAACCCCAGTAGTGATTGCACGGCGTACTATAGTTACAGTACCACCAGTAATATTGGCAACAATACCTGCGCTAGCTAATGCAAAAGAAGGATTGGCAGAAGAATTCCCCAGTGTGGCAACGTTGATGTTACCCGCTGTTTGAGTGTAGTTAAATGCAAGCGTTGTTGCGGGATAACCGAAAGCACCAGCAACATTTAAGGTAGCGGAAGCACCATCAATGATGAAGGTTGCACCGGTTGTAAACAATAAACTTTGGTCAGCAGAAGTACCAACATTAAAGGTTCCTTGAGAAAGCCTTAATCTACCTAACTGAGTACCGGCTGAACCAGCCTGGCCTGTTACAGTAAAATTGGGGTTATCCAACCAAAAACCACCATTTGCAGGAATTACATACGCGATGGTTGAAAAGATTGGGTTTGATTGAGCAAATGAACCTGAAATCCGGAAGGTTCCATTCAAAAAGGATAAGAACCCGGAGGTATTGGCTCCATTTACTGTAAATGAACGCGCCATGTTTACGATGGCTGCTGTAGATGTTCCTTTATTAATGGTAACAGTAGAAAAGTCCAGAACACTTCCTGAACCACTTACCGTACTATTGAGTGTACCGCCAAAGATGACATTAACTGAAGAAGAACCACTCATATCGAAGGTTCCATCTACGGTAAGGTTACCGTTTGATTGAATGTTGTTCGGATTGGCACTTGTACCCCCGATTCTCAGGGTGTGTGCAAGCGTAACTCCAGTACCAAAGTTGAAGTTTCCGGAAGCTGATACTGTAACGTTGTTAACAACATCCAGAGCGGCAGAAGAGATATTATCAAATCGAAGTGTTCCGTCAACGGTAAGGTTGTTACATGTTGCAGACAAACTGTTGATAGTAACGGTATGCCCCGCAGCAATTACAACATTCTGACTTGAAAGAGGAACTGCCCCTGTTGACCAGGTAGAACCAGAGTTCCAGTTTCCAGTGGCGATTGAAGTGGCCGTGGGTGAAGCAACTGTTGAGCCTGAAACTGACGCAAAAGCCGAGGACATTTGTCCTTCGTTTACTGCATAAATGCGGTAGAAATAAGTAGTTCCTGAAAGCAGGCTAATATCCGTGAATGTAGTGGCATTAGCAGGCATGCTTGCAGCGTATGAGTAATTAACTCCATCATCAGAACGATAAATCAGATATCCAGTTTCAAGAGGAGCAGAAACCGCATTATCAGTCCATGACATGGAAATGGTAGTAGTAGTAGCATTTACGAAAGTTCCAACTGAAGGCCCTGTTGGAGCACTAACCGGAGGAGTGAAAGTTACTTTACTATTAGTTGCAGGAACAGTAACCAAAGCATTGTTAGGTGCATTAGAAAAGAATGTAGTATTCTCTACATTCTGAGTAAGCAACTGATTAGGTGCTTGATTAGTAATGGTGGTTACTAAACCACTGGAGTAAGTTGGAGAAACTTGAGGCGAACCCAATGCCATGTTACCATAGCTAAACTCGATTAACCCTGTTGATTCATAAAGTATGGCTTGGAAGTTAAACGACTGATTGGTCGATGTAACACCAGAAGTGCGGACGTCTGCCCATTCTACGACTAAGCGTCTGGTTGGGGCAGAACCAAGTGTTTGGTACCGCACACATGTTGAAGGGCTGGTATTAACAGCACCAACGGTGAGGTTGTCATAGAACGGTGCTATTGTCAACGGGTTTCCTCCACCTACATTGGTAGAAAAAAGTGAGTTGTCAGAGCCGTATCCAGTAATTGCACTCGAACCAGTGATACCGGCGGGTATTGTATTTAACGAAAGAAACCCTTCCAAGCTCGCATGGAACTGGGTGTAGGGTGTACCGTTAAACACAAAGGTAAATCCGATGGGATTCTGGCTGCTGAGGTTGTCTCCGCTAAAGCCGTTTCGCCAATTGGTCACCGCAGTGCCCGTATTGGAGATGGTGCTGTAGCTTTGACCCGTTAATCTCGATACAGAGTAGTTCGCAAGGGATTGCGCATCTACCCGCGTCGAGAATAACAACAGCAATACGGCCCACATTGCCCCTTTCAGGACCTGGCCGAATCTGTAGGTGTTCTTCATAGTTTATTTGGTTTGGGTTTAGTTGTTTGATTCATGGTTTAGGGGTAGGCGTTTTAGCAGACTGAAAAGCTGCATTATTAATAAATCCACCCCATTTTTTCTTACTCCAGCTTAACAGATCTGTTTCGCTGGTAAAAGTTTGAATGTTTGAGCGTTGCTGCTCTTTCTGAGATTCGCACCAGTTCTCTGCCTTTTGCAATTCTTCTACCTGATAAAAGAATACATTGGGAACTGGTCTGTATTGGAGCAACCGACATCCCGGTAATTCCGGAGCCTGTTGTGGCTGAGGCTTTGCCTTTTGCTTCGGTGCCGTCGAGGTAGTTTTAGGTGCTGGAAGTTGTACAACCACCCATTCTATTGGAGCAGGCATTTGTGCATGAGGCGAGGCCTGAGCCTCTACCTCCACGGCCTGTCCCAAAAGATTGCCTGCAGATAACAAGGTTAGTGCGAAAACAGCACATAGATTTCTCATCGTTCCTCCAAGTTATTTCATTGTTAAACCCGAGACTCCCGTTTAACAATATTTAGCTTTTACAATTAGAAAATGAACAATAGCGGATTATTACCTTTTTTTATCTACTTAGTGCTTAATCCCCTTAAAACGCCTCCTTTAAGGCAAAAGGAATTTTACCTTATCGCATAGGCTACCTATTCTCAAAAAATAGGCGCCTTGAAATAAACAACATGAAAAAAATGCCCTGAATTCTGAAACGAGGCAACTTGCAAGAAAAACGACGCAGCAATCTGGATAAAAATATCTGGCACTACCTCATTTAGAAAGGGGCTTTTCTATTCAAATGCGAAAAAAGTTTCCCAACCTTGTTGTCGTTACGGTAATTAATCGTGCTTTTTACTCTGAACTCCCACTCTAAATCATTCAGTTCAGGTGGGATTGTATTAAGATATTCGGGGATTGAGTTTATGTCGTCCACAATAGTTACGACACTTTCTAACGCTGTTCCGTGTACCATTTTTGAGTTGGCCAATATTCTTCCTCCATTAAAAAGGACATTAAGCAGTTTAAGTTTGATGCCGGTAGGCTGAGGAGTAAACAACAAATTCCAACCAGCACGGGAAATCAAGTCATTTAGATGGGCTTCAGATGGATTAGGAACTACCGAAACTCTGGCCGTAGCCTTTGATAAAAGAGAAGATGACGGATTGCGACCTGCAACAATCAATGGTGGCAAGTGAGTATGATTATTCCATAAATCCAGCAGTCTAAATGCAACTACGGCATTCTCCTGAACAGCTAGATTGCCATGAAAAAGCACAAACTCTCCACCTCCAGCACCAACATTAACCTCATCAAACGGAGTGAATGGAGGAATCCAGTCGTGAATAGGCTCAGGGAAATGTTTGCGAAAATAAATTTGATCTTCCAGCGATACATTTAAAAAAGTAGTGGCAGAACGCAGAACCCGTTCCCATTCTTCTAACCTTCTCGCATCCTCCAATAAGTACGCTTTCTTGATAAATCCTGACTCAAGCTTTGCCAAGTGGCGATAGTAATCATGTTCGACATTGCTTTCCCTGAAAAGTAATTTACGACCAAAAAAAGCAGGATGCTCAATCCATCTGGTAGTATGCAAGGTTTCAAATAGGATAGGTTCATTATCTTTAATTAGGCCACGAAGCAACTCCTTGCTGTTGCGGCTTGCAACTGTATAGGGCAACCCCTTCAGGATATCCGCCCAATCTATTGTTCGTTTGTATAAAGAAACATTAGCACACAATTCTTCCAATTCTGGACTTAGCTTCCGCCCATGGTAAGCCCAAGCATGAAGATGAACCTCTACACCAGATTTCTTTAGCCATCTAATCTTGTGAAAAACGTCTTGCACTCCCCCGTAATCTGCCGGGTATGGAATAGCAAAACTGACTACATGTACCTTCACTTCATCCAACTTTAGCCTCAAACCAGCGAATCAAATTAGCAGCCTCTAATTCCCAACAGCAATTCATTCTTTTTAAAACAGCGTTGGCTCGAAGTTTCAGATAATGATCTTCGTTCATCAGGCGTGTGATAGCTTTTTCCAACGCTGATGCAGAATACTCTTCCAGTAATTCAGAGACTTGAGGTTGGTTCAGTAAACGGTACTCGGGAAAATCCATGTTAATCTGAGGAAGTCCGGCCTGTAAATAATCTCCATATTTGTTTGCAAGAGAATAGTAGTAATTAAGGCCTTTATTCTCCAAAAGGTTAAGCCCAACCCAGGCCTTGTCAGTTATTGCCTTTAAATCCTGAGGCAAAATTCGACCGAGAAGTTGAATCCGGTTTGCAGCAGAACTTTCACCAATTAACTTTTCTAATCGAGGGCGCAAATAACCATCACCTGCAATATATAAGTGAAGATCATTAAACTTTTCTATGGCTAAAATCGCTAACTCAAGGCCACGACCTTCATTCAAGTCACCTTGGTAAAGTAAAAAACGCGGTTCCTCCGGCTGGAGTGGATTATGCTGTCGGAGTAAAGGAAAATTTCGAGCTACTACAACATCGAGGTTAGGGTATAAACTTCGAAAGTGGTCTGCTACGCTTTCGCTCACAGTGCTTACCATTTTCAATCTTGGGACTAAGCGTTTTTCTACGGTTAGCCAAAACTTTTTTATCCATAACCTGTCTTGAAGCTCTGGGACTTCAGGAAAGTATTCATGCGCTTCATACCACCAGCGATAAGGCTGATTGCGCCTCACTAACCATCCGGCAGGCAAAGTATCTAAATCGACATTTCCGACGACCGTGGTATTTGGCAATTTTCGAAGGAAACGCCACAGTGCCAGATTCAGAAAAAAATAGAATAAAGGGCCAGAATGAAAAGGCAGTTTTAACCTGATTTGCTCATAAGGTTGAACAGTCAATTCCGGTGAATTAGGCTTTACTCTCCCCACAAGAGTAACTTGCCAGCCGGCCTCTGATAAACTTGTGCAAAGTCTAATCATACGTTGGTCGGTAACAAGGTCATTACTGACAGTGAAAACAATCCTCTTCTTTTCAATCATTTAATGAGCAGGAACAGGATTTCGTAAACGGTCGAAAGTTAATTCTACTCCGCCAGATTTCCAGATTTGGTCTCCAAGCTGAGTTAATAATTCCACATCTTCTTCTACGACCCGTGCAAAAATGTTGCATGCATCTACTCCTTTTCCTTCTCCATAGTAAATGCCCATGCAGTTTACGGTAGAAGTTCTAAGTGCTTTTTCAGGGCCTAAAACAACTTCGCCTGGATTCACAAATACGCTCGCATTTTCCTGGATAACATCAACCGGAGGAATCTGGTCTGTCCAAAATTCTGCTCCTGAGAACCGGGCATGAAAAAACATCTTCGAAAAAGGCAATACTTTAGCAAATGCTTCGCAGGTTACTGACGCACAATCGGTATAATACAGAAAGCGAATTCGTATTCCATCGGGTGTAAACAAGTAAAAACCGGGATCTTTCATTTCATTCAAACGAATTGCGAAGTAAACGAATTTGACTACTTATTTTGTTTTGCAATTGGATTTATCGTGTGTTGAAGGATTTGTGGCTGTTTTAAGCTTATACACTAAATGATTGAATTGATTTTTCGTTGTAAAACGACACTTTCCCTATATTCCGCACAAATGAGTTTCTTAACCCCTGTTTTTCTATTGTATCTGCTGTTCGCTTTTCAGCCTGTTTTTGCTCAGAATGCGGAATCACTTTGTGAAAAAGCCTATTCGGCTTGTAAGTCTATTAAAAGTGCAAATGGAGAGATTTCCTCCAGAATAACTAGTGGTTTATCGGAAATTAGAAGCAGTATTAAGACAGAAGAATTTCAAAGTCGGTTCAGATTTACCCTCAATCCAGCCTCCACTTTTTCACTTTATCAATTTTACAGTGAGACTTGGCAAAAAGGCAAACGAATTGGCGGAGTTTATTTTGGGGAAGGGCATCAAATCAGGTTTATGGAAACTGACAGCCAGATAACTGACCAATCGCTAAAAGGTCGGCAAACCAAGCCTATTCTTGAGCCTCACCAGATTTTTATTCCCTTACTACAAAGTGCGGATTTCTTTTTATTGCCTCAGGATCGTATGGAAGCAGGAATTATTTATTTAGAAAAAGGCCCCGATACTGTAGTAAATGCTATTCCTTGCCACATGTTAATCATGCAACGTGATCTAAGTACATCTGAAAAAGTCTTACCTCCTCATAGTTTCCGGATTATGCTAAGAAAATCCGATGGTTTGCCGATTGCCTACCAGATGAACTGGCAAATTGGAGATGAAGAAAATCGTTTTTTTTATCAGGGTTGGTTTAATTTAACCAACGTAGAAATAATCGACAAAACCATGATTATTGATTCCAGTTTGCTTCCCGGCTGGGTTCAGAAAAAACTCAAAAAATCCGGCACAAAGCACAAATAATCAGAATTAATTGAAACTATTAACTGGTTATGGCTGGAGATTCTCCTGATTCAATAACTCTGAACCTGTCAGTTTCAATATCCAGCGCATCATTGGACCAGAAGTCATGGAGGTAATAAGTGCCATAATGACTAAAGCTACAAACATATCTTCCCTTATTAGCCCGGCTTGCAAAGCGAGGGATGCCAAGATAATTTCCATTGCGCCGCGGGCATTCATACCAAAGCCAACGACTAACGACTCAGACCAAGGATAACCTGATGAACGCGCTGCAAGGGTACAGCCAATTAACTTTCCTGCCATTGCAAGCACTAGAACAAGTAAGCAAAGAAGAGGGTTAAAATTTTCAATAAAACTCACTTTCAACCCTATAGAAACAAAGAATACAGGCGCGAAAATGTTGGTGACAAACACATGGATAATTTCCCTGACTTTCGCATTCATGTGCTCGGATTCACCGAGTGAAACACCCATAATAAATGCTCCAAAAATGGCATGAATCCCAAGATGCTCGGTAAGTGCTGCGGCAAAAAAAGCTAACGCAATGGTGACGCCCATAATTCCACCCGGCCAAGAAAAGTACTGATTAATCTTAGGAAGAATAAGATTGAAAATCCGTTTTCCAAGAGTAATCATCAGAAATGCGAAGGCCAGGGTATAACCTCCATTAATGAGAATTCCACTAAACGAGACATTCTCACCCATCATTCCGAGGATTACGGAGAAAATTAGCCAGCCCAAAAAATCATCGACCATTGCTGAAGAGATTATCAGCATTCCCACATTGGTTTTGAATATTTTCAAATCCATTAGAGTGCGAGCGATAACCGGTAAGGCACTAATGCTAAGAGCTGTTCCAAGAAACAAAGAGAAAAGCAACGGTGAAGTACCGCTCTGGCCAAACCAGTGTGGGTACTGCCAGGGTAGCCAGAACCCGATAGCAAATGGAATAATTAGTCCTCCCATACTGGTAATAAGCGCTTTCTTTCCTTGCTTAAGTATGAGGTGCATTTCAACTTCAAGACCGGCAATAAATAGCAAGAGGATAACCGAAATTTTGACTACTCCGTCGAAGGCGATAAAGCTTTGAGAATCGCCACGAAAGAGGCTAGTAAATGCATCAGGCGCAATTTTTCCAAAAAGGGTTGGCCCAAGGACAATGCCCGCAATCAATTCGCCCACTACTGCCGGCTGGTTGAACCTTCGCAATAGTTCACCAAAAAGACGCCCAACGAGCATCACAACGCCCAACATTACAAGGAGATGTGCCAGTTCGGCATGTGCCAAGGCCTTCATGGGCACTATCAGGATTTGATCATGAGGATATTGGCCGGAAGATCTGCAAGAATATGCTCCAAATCGTGTGGAAAGATTCGGTCTATTAAGTTGTATTTCTTACCCGGAGCACTAATCACTAATAAATCGGCGTCGATTTCCTTTGTAAAATTTGTCACTTCAACTCCTGGCTTTCCTGAAAGCATTTTTGTTACATAAGGCATGTTTCGGAGTTTGCTTTCAGCATACTGGAATACCGATTTATCTTCCTGAATCATCTCCTTATTCATTTGCAACGCTTCTGTTTCCGTAAGGTCTTCGTTCATCATTCGTTTGAAGCCGTGGAGATCGCATTCGCGGGTGATGTACAGGCGTTCTAGTTTCTCTTTGCGAATAAACTCCATTGACTGGTCAAAATAACGGCCTGCTGCTTCGCCTTCTACCATGTTCAAAACCACTTTTCCAAATGGTTTAGGGTGGTGGCTAGGTTTCATGATGAGTAAAACATTACAATGAGATTGCCTAATAATGTCTCTTGCAATGCTTCCCATGTAATAGGTGAAGATGTTGTCCTTAATTAATGCTCCTGCTATGAGTAAATCAACCTTGAATGTGTCACATGCTTCAATAATCTTCTCAACTGTATTTCCTTTCTTCCATACAATGATAACATTATGAAGGTTATGATACTCGGCCAGCCGGTTGATGTTGATTTCTTTCTCTTCTGTTTTTTCTCCAACGTGAATGAGAATGATTTTGGCATCGAACAAATTTCGGATGCGCACGGCTTCAGCCAGCAGGGCTTCCATGGTGGGTGAAAAGGCCACAGCTATGGCCACAGTACGAATCGGTTTAACAGGCGCCTCCATAATTGGAATCAATGTTCAGAATGTCACAAAATAGGCAACCGAAAAGGCTATCGCAAAGAATAGCTTGATACAACAACGATTTTTTAATTTCTTAAAGCTTCGACAACGCTTTTATTAACGCAGGGCCTTGATAAATAAATCCGGTGTAAAGCTGAAACAAGCTTGCTCCATGATCGAGCGTAGCCTGAGCATCTGCTGCTGAACCAATTCCTCCAACTGCAATGAGCGGAATTTTTCCTTGGCTATAACGTGAAAGATGCTTGAGTACTTCGAGTGCCTTATCTCTCAATGGCTTCCCACTAATTCCTCCTGCGCCAAAATTTGTGATTTGATCTGCGTTGTAATGAAGCCCTTCTCTTGACAGTGTTGTATTGGTAGCTACAAGAGCAGCAAGGTTACAAGAAAAAGCCAAGTCGATTACTTCGTCTAACTGGGTTGGAGTTAAATCTGGAGCAATTTTGAGAAAGAGTGGCTTAGGTTGTTCAAGCTTCGTGTTTTCTTGCTGAAGGTAACGAAGCAGCCTTTCCAAAGGCTCTTTATCCTGCAACGCTCTTAATCCGGGAGTGTTCGGAGAAGAAACATTGAGGGTAAAGTAATCAACATAAGGTGCCAATGCCCTAAAACTTTCCGCATAATCGAGTTCGGCTTCCTCGTTCGGACGGTCTTTATTCTTTCCAAGATTTCCACCCAAAATTAAACCGGGAGGTTTTTGCAAATGCTTGAGCCTTCCTGCCATAGCACTGACTCCTTGGTTATTAAATCCAAGCCGATTGAGTAAGGCATCGTCTTTTTTCAGTCTGAATAATCTAGGGTGGGAATTGCCAGGCTGAGGTTTGGGTGTAACTGTACCGATTTCGATATGGCCAAATCCCAATGCAGCAAGTTCAGGAATCCAACGACCGTTCTTATCGAATCCGGCTGCTAAGCCTACTTTATTGGGAAAGCGAAGTCCGGCGAGGTGTACCGGGCGGCCTTGGTCGGCTGAAACTGTCCAAGCTGCTGGCAAGCCGGGAATCTTTGTCCCCAGTTGCAACAAGTCCATAGTCAGGTAATGCGCCGTTTCGGGCTCGAGACTGAACATCAGCCTGCGGAACAGGGAATATAACATGCAGCGAAATTACCGCATACCTTTGTGGCCTCCAACGACATGCAAGCAAGTACAGGAACTAATCCTACTGTAGCATTCTATACCCTCGGATGCAAACTAAATTTCTCAGAAACTTCGGCTATTGGCCGGCAGTTTATGGACGACGGCTATAAGAAAGTAGCCTTTACTGACGGGGCAGATGTGTATGTGATTAACACGTGTTCTGTAACCGACCATGCCGATAAGAAATGTAGAAAAGTGGTTCAACAAGCGTTAAAGCACAATCCAAACGCTTACGTAGCCGTGGTAGGATGTTACGCACAGCTCAAACCGGATGAAATTCTAGAAATTCCGGGAGTAAGGATGGTCTTAGGCGCCCAGGAGAAATTTTCTTTAACCCGGCATATCAAAGAACAACAACATCTCTTTACGCCAATTAAGATAGCCGGTGATATAGAAGAAGTCAATCGATTCACAACATCTTGGTCAGCCGGAGATAGAACCCGCTCATTCCTGAAAGTGCAGGACGGCTGTAACTATTCTTGCTCATTCTGCACGATTCCGCTTGCAAGGGGAAGAAGTCGCAGCGGGAATCCGAGTGACCTTATTGCCCAAGCAGAAGCCATTGCTGCTTCCGGAATTCGCGAAATAGTATTAACCGGTGTCAATATCGGAGATTATGGCTTGAGTGGTGAAGATCAGAATCGCTTCAGAATTCATGGCACTTTTCTCGACTTAATCAAACGATTTGATCTAGTTGAAGGCATAAGCCGATATAGGATTTCGTCCATCGAACCTAACTTACTGAGTAACGATGTAATTCGGTTTGTGGCAGAATCCAAGCGATTTGTCCCTCACTTTCATATACCGCTTCAAAGTGGTAGTGACAAAATACTAAGGCTGATGCGAAGGCGCTACCATAGAGCTCTTTATGCTGAACGAGTTAACACTATTAAGCGATTAATGCCTGATGCCTGTATCGGCGTGGATGTTATCGTTGGGTTTCCAGGAGAAACAGATGAGGATTTTCTGGATACTTACCGCTTCCTTCAAGAGTTAAACATCAGCTATTTGCATGTTTTCACCTATTCAGAACGCCCAAATACTCCGGCAGCCGATATGGCAGAACGAGTAACTCCTCGTATTCGACATGAACGAAACACTCAGTTGCAAAGCCTGAGTGATAAAAAGCGGAGTGCATTTTACCGCAGCCAGTTAGGTAAAGCGGCAACCGTGCTGTTTGAGCAAGAGGAAAAAGAGGATATGATGTACGGATTCACCGAGCAGTATGTAAAAGTTGCCGCTCCTTATGACCCTTTACTTGTAAATGAAATGATTCCGGTAAGGCTAACAGACATCGGTGAGGATGGAATAGTGAAGGTTCAAATTTTACATAGTCTTTCACAAACAAGCATGTTACAACCACAAGGTTTATGATCGAAAAAATGCTAAAAGGCGGCATCATTGCTTTGTTGCTGTTCATCGTTGCCTACGGCAGTTACCGATTGTTGCGGCCATCAGCACCCAGTGCGCCAGACCCATCTACCCTTCCTACTTTTGAAATGAAGGAACTTGGAACTGAGTCTATGTTTGATTCTGAACAACTTGATAATGACAAGGAAACAATCATCTTTTATTACGGTCCTGAATGCAGCCATTGTAGGACGCTCGCTGATGAGGTAAGAAGCAGAATGGATATGCTTAAGGATGTCAATTTGGTTTACATAACCCATATCAACGCCTACAAAGCAGAGCAGTTTCGAAAACTCTACGGATTCGACAAGTATCCTTCAGTACATTTTCTCCTCAACGATGGCAGCACCTTTTACAATGCTTTTGGCGATATGTTCATTCCTTCGGTCTATATCTATGGCAAGGATAGAAAGCTAAAAAGGTTTATTCGGGGTGAAACCAGTATTCGGGAGATTCTACCATTAATCGAAGGAATTCGTGAATCGGCGTCATGAGGTGGGAAATTCAATTAAATAATGCTCGCTTTTATGCATTTATCGGGGTGTATCCCGAAGAACAAATAGCAGGTAATTGGTTCGAAGTAAACATTAACGTGTCGGCAACAGATATCAAAGAAGTTCCAACTTGCATTACTGAAACATTAGACTACAGCCTGCTTTATCAAGTTGCAAAAGAGGAAATGACGCAAAAAGATACGCTTATTGAAACGGTTGCCGGAAGAATAGGACAAAGGCTACTAAATCAGGCTAAGGGAGTTGAAACCGTTGAAGTTAGCATCACAAAGCTAGCTCCAGCGTTAGGAGGCCCTTTATCAGCCACTTCGGTAAAGGCTATCTTTAGCGTATCTTCGCCACGATGAGTCTTCATACCGCTGAGCGAACCACCATACAAGAAGCGTCCGAAAATCCCATTTTTCAACGACACCTTATTGCATATCATGAAGCTGCTGCACGTATTTCAGGCGAAGTGCTTGAAATTGGGTGTGGCGAAGGGTATGGCATAAGCATTCTTTCCCCACACTGCACCCGATATACCGGAGTTGACAAATTCCCGACAACCATCGCACAAAAGCCGGAGCATGTTACTATTCTGCAAATGAATGTGCCGCCTTTAACAGGCCTAGCATCGGGCAGTGTTGACTTTGTGGTCAGTTTTCAGGTGATAGAGCATATCGAAGACGATAGCAAGTTTCTTCAGGAAATACACCGGGTGTTAAAGCCTGGAGGAAAATTGATTATGACTACTCCAAATCGGGAAATGTCGTTATCACGAAATCCTTGGCATGTACGGGAGTACCGTCTTGCGGAAATGAAAAGTCGAGTAGAACAGGTGTTTGGCGCTTTCGAATTTCTGGGTGTTAAAGGCAACTCGAAGGTGATGGAATATTACGAGCAGAATAAAGCTTCTGTTCGCAAGTTTACCCGCTTTGATATATTGAATCTGCAATACCGCCTTCCCCGAAGATTGCTTCAAATTCCTTATGATATTGCCAATCGGATGAACCGAAGGATGCTCAAAAAGGCAAGCACTCAATTAGTGAGCGATATTCACTATTCAGATTACAGCCTTGAAGCTGCAAGTAAAACATCGTTAGATTGGTTTGTAATTGCTACTAAAAAATAGGTTCAAAAGCCAACTGTCATCCTAATAAAATGGATGAAAATTCTAATTTTTAATCCATTTCTTTCGTGCTATTTTATTTTCTGAGATTATTTCAAGTAAATAAATTCCATTAGGAAAATGTTCTACCGATAATTGGTAATGATGGTTTTCAGCCTTAATCTGCTGAATTAGTTTGCCATTTAAATCGTAAACAAATAATGTTGAAAGACCTTTCCCCGGCCAGTTAATTTCAAGTGTATTACTTGCAGGAACAGGGAATAAATGAACAACATCGTTTAAATCAATATTTGATGACTGAGTGGTTATGTTCGTTAGTTGAATATTTGCACTACCACAGGAAGCAAAATCTTTAAAATTCAGTCTAATGGTTGAATTGGGAGTTGATCCAATAACAGGATTAGGAATGGAGATTGGATTACCCAAAGTAGCCTGGCCTGGTGTGATGGTAATGGGAAGCATTTTATTTTGGAAGCTGGTGCTATTTTGTCCCATAGCGACATAAAGAATATCATTATCGAAAAAACAACCGTAAGCAGAAGACGCATCAAAAGAAACCGGTATCGTATCAATGATAGCACCAGTTGGTGAAAGGATGTTTAATCTGTTTACATTAGGTCCAATTCCTGTAAAGAAATAGACATTACCTATACTATCTACCGCAACATCGCCTACAGGAGAGGCAACGGTATCTTGCCAAATGGTTATCATTGCTGAACCGGTAAATCGCTTTATTAAACTTGGCCAAAGCGCTGTTTTACTTGCATGGAAATACAAGTAAGGGCCTTTTCCTCCTGCATTTGTAATGGTATAATCCGAGGTGCTGTCGGAATAAACTACTGTCCAGTTGCTTCCGTCTAATCGCAATATTTTATTTACTGCTCCTTGTTTAACGTGAGAATACAGCTTATTTCCATTACCGAAATCGGCAATTGCCAACGACATTTGTAAATTATTCGGTAAGGCAATAATTGGTGTTGATAAATTGGGAATGGTAATAGTGCCTCCAGAATTGTTCAAGCGATATACAGCAGTTAGTACTCCATTTGTTGCATTTCCAACCGCATAAAACTGTCCGGAACCGCACAGCAACTGTGCAAAGCCATTTGTTGGAAAAGAAAATAAAACTACCAGGGTAACTATCCAGTAAAATGCTCCGTTTTTCATGATTTGAATTATCAGAAAACGAACATACCTCAATCTTTGACGCTAATTTCCTAATAACTTCTGAATGGACGTTAATAGCCTGTTAATCCAAGCTTTTGAGCTCAACAACGGAATAAAGCAATTCGGAAAATTGAATCGCTTTACAAAAATGGATTATGCATTTTCTCGTGTCCGATGGTAGTTACTGGGCCATGTCCAGGATAAACTAAAGTATCGTCGGGCAACGGCCAAAGAACTTGGGAAATGCTGTCTAACAGTTGTTGGTGATTTCCGAGAGGCAAGTCGGTTCGCCCAATGCTTTCACGAAAGAGTGCATCTCCTCCAATCAACCAATTATCTTCCTTGCAATAAAAACAAATGCTTCCAGGCGAATGTCCTGGAACCCACAAAAGTTTAATTTCTCTTCCTCCAAATTGGAGTATGTCGCCGTCATGAAGGTCGAAGTCGAACTCTGGAAGTGCTCTGGCTTTCAACCCATACAATTCGGCAATCTGAGGCATTGCCACCAGAACAGGTTTTTCCAGTGGATTTATCCTAGCTCGTAAATCAAAAGCTTGTGCCAAATATCCACTGCCAAAGACATGATCAAGATGGCCGTGGGTGTGCCATAACCCTACAGGACGAAGTTTCTCCTGCTCTATCCAACGAGTAATTCTTCCTTCTTCAGAACTACCGTAACAACCAGGATCGAGGATGACGCAGGTGTTATTCTGTTCATCAACCAAGATATAGGTGTTTTCCATGAAAGGACTATACACCTGAGTGTGAACCCGAATCATGAATTAATGGAAAGAGGAATTACAGTTTACCTTTTACTTCAACGCGATCGTAACCTTCAATGATGTCACCGACCTGGATATCGTTGAAGTTCTTGATGTTCAAGCCGCATTCATAACCAGTATTGACTTCTTTGACATCGTCCTTGAAGCGCTTGAGTGAATCAAGCTCACCAGTATGAATGACAACACCATCGCGGATAATTCTAATTTTAGTATTACGGTTGACCTTTCCGTCCAAGACATAACAACCGGCGATAGTACCTACTTTGGAAATCTTGAACGTCTCGCGGATTGCGATGTTGCAAACCACTTTCTCTTCGAAAGTCGGAGCCAACATGCCCTCCATAGCGGACTTAATTTCCTCAATTGCATCGTAAATAATGGAATAAAGGCGAATATCAATTTCTTCTTGCTCTGCGAGCTTGCGTGCAGTAGGAAGAGGTCGCACTTGGAAACCAACGATAATCGCATCGGAAGCTGACGCAAGGAGTACATCAGACTCAGAAATCTGACCAACGCCCTTATAGATAATGTTAACCTGAATTCCATCGGTTGACAATTTCTGCAGTGAGTCGGCAAGAGCTTCTATTGAGCCATCCACGTCGCCTTTTACTACAACATTAAGCTCTCTAAAGTTACCGATAGCCAAACGGCGACCGATTTCATCGAGGGTTATGTGTTTCTTAGTACGAAGGCCTTGTTCACGAGCCAATTGTTGGCGTTTAGCCGCAATATCTTTAGCCTGAGCTTCATCTTCCGTACAATAGATTTTATCGCCAGATGTAGGAGCTGCATTGAAACCGAGGATTTGCACCGGTTGAGCCGGTCCAGCCATTTTTATGCGCTGACCGCGTTCGTTCATGATTGACTTCACACGTCCATAGTGCTGGCCTGCAAGTATAGGATCCCCGAGGCGCATAGTGCCTTTTTCGATAAGGATGGTGGTAATTATCCCTTTTCCTTTATCCAGCGATGCTTCAATTACAGTACCTACTGCGCGTTTATTTGGGTCGGCTTTCAAATCGAGAATTTCCGCTTCTAATAGGATTTTATCGAGCAGTGCTTCAATATTCAATCCCTTCTTAGCAGAAATTTCCTGTTCCTGATACTTGCCACCCCAGCTTTCAACCAAAACATTCAATTGTGCAAGTTGCTCTCTAAGTCTTTCAGTATTAGCTTCTGGGCGGTCAATTTTGTTGAATGCAAAGATGATGGGAACATTAGCGGCTTGAGCGTGGCTAATAGCTTCCTTGGTCTGAGGCATAACCTGATCATCTGCTGCAATAACCACTACTACTATGTCAGTAACCTTCGCACCACGAGCACGCATAGCGGTGAACGCTTCGTGACCCGGAGTATCGAGGAAGGTGATTTGCTTACCATTTCCCAGCGTTACTTCGTACGCCCCAATGTGCTGGGTAATTCCACCGGCTTCCCCGGCAATAACGTTAGTATTTCGGATATAGTCGAGGAGCGATGTTTTACCATGGTCAACGTGTCCCATGATGGTAACAATTGGAGGACGAGGGAGAAGGTTCTCTTCATCGTCGTTTTGCTCCAGGCTTGGCTCGTTATCAATAGCGGATACGAAATGAACATCGTACCCAAATTCGTCTGCTACAATAGTGATGGTTTCAGCATCGAGGCGTTGGTTAATTGACACTACCATTCCCAACATGAAACAGTTAGAAATAACATCTGTAACAGGCACATCCATAAGTTGTGCGAGTTCGGCAGTTGTAAGAAATTCTGTTGCCTCAATTACTTTGCCCTGCCCATCGTGCTGATCCTTGTTGTATTCAGGACGCTTAAGTTCTCTTCTGTTTTTACGACCGCCACCAGCAGGCCTTGGGCGGTGGTTGCCGAAACGTGGGCCGCCACTGAGGCGCGCCATCGTTGCTTTAATCTGATCCTGAATTTGTTTTTCAGTGATTTCCGGCTTATCGCCAGGCGCTCCGGTAGTTGTTCCTGTACGATTTGGCTGACCAGGGCGTCCTTGATTCTGACCGGGACGATTATTCTGACCAGGACGGTTATTATTCTGTCCGGGACGATTATTATTTTGCCCTGGCCTGTTTTGGCCGGGAGTTCCAGTGCTTTGCCCTGTTCTAACGTTCGTTTGGGTGCTGGAGGCGGCAGGTTTCTCCTTGCGCTTTCTTTTTGGGCGACCCATATTTCCTTCAGCAGTGCTTGACGCTACAGGAGAAGGCTTTTTCTTTTCGAATTGGCTCAGGTCAATTTTTCCAACTACTGTTGGGCCGCTAAGTTTTTCAGCATGAGCGCGGATAACACTGTCATCCACTTCTACTATTGCCGAGTTAACTTCAGGAATTTCTTTATCTGGAGCAGAAACTGACTCAGGAGTTGGTGATTTCTCCGATTTAGATTCTTCAACCTGATTAATCTCAGGGCGAGGTTCTGGAGTTGTTTCAGTTGCTTGCTTTACTACAGGCTGATTTACACCTGATTGTGGCTTCTCATGCCTTTTATGTTTCTCTTCATGCTTAACCTCGGATTTTTCAACCTTAGTAGGAGCAGGAACTTCTTGTTTTTTCGGACGCCCTTTGTTATCGAGTTCTATTTTACCCAAGATTTTAAGCCCAGTTTCGGATACTGGTGCAGGCTCTTGTACTTTTACCGGAGCAGGTTCTGGAACTACAACTGGTTCAGGGGTAAGTTCAAGAATAGGTTCAGGAGCTTTAACAGGTTCTGGTGCAGGTTC
>CALSBM010000009.1:0-66187 GCA_943373175.1 Chitinophaga pinensis
CTTCTATGTTGATCAAAAGTACCTTCAAAACTACCTTGATGAATTCACCTTTAAGTTCAACCTGAGATATCAACCAGCTCAAGTTTTACCTAAGTTGCTGAATTTGGCTGTATTAACCTCCCTTTTATGATTGCGTATATTCATATAATTATACAAGATAGTCTTGGCGTTTTAAAAGGAAATAAAGACAATCTAATGTTCTGTAGAGAATTGAAGAAAATTACTGTCGAAGTTCCAATTAAAAGAAAAGACGGATTAGAATATCCACCAATGCCAGGAAACAGATACATAAATAGCTTGTTGAATGATAAAGTTAGTGGAGAAATATTCTTTTCTTCAAAAGATTCATTAGAGATATTAAAACAAAACTCAAATCCTAAAAAATTGGAAATTGATACAGTATTATCACTGAAACTAAACTCAACAACTTTCGAAATAGAATTAGCAAAAAAGAAAAACGGAAAAGAATATAAATTTTATTATTTATCGATTCCAATTTTCTCAATCGACCGACAAAAAGCTTTTGTTGAATTAGAACATCATTGTGGAAGTCTTTGCGGAAGTGGAACAGGTTTTTACCTCAAAAAAATTAATGGAAAGTGGAAGGTGATAAAAAGATGGCAAACATGGATAAGCTAAAAAAACGTCTGCAAACATCCCTCCAAGCAGCCTCAACTCCACTAACCAAAAGCCCCAGAACACGGATTTTGCCTGGAGCTTTTACATGACTCGGTGTTGACCGGCACTTACAGTGAGATAGTAAACGCATTCAAATAAACAATCACGTTGCTGCCTATTCCGAAACCACAAAACCACGGAAGTCTATACCCCTCTCACCAAAAGAGGTGAAGAAAAGTTGAAAAGTCCTTTGGATTTTTTGGAAGGGATTTGAGAAAAAACGATATTGCAACAAGAGACAAAAACGCTGCTTTACTTCATTTAAAACGGATAACGCCTTAATAATGAACACCATAGGCCACCTTCGCACGAAAGCGAACTATGCGCAATGCGTGATACATCCTCATACGGCATATATCACGCAGGAATGCGCATATTAGGATGTTATAGCCAATGCTAACAGACCGACAACGCAACAATAAAACGACAAAAAATTTGACAAAATGAAAACAAATATTTTAGTACTAATTTTTACAGTCTTGACAATTTTATTTTCTTGTAATTCTAAACAAGAAGAAAAGCAAGGTTATGAAGAAGGAAACGGCAACGCAGTTGCAATGGAATTGTCAGTGCCTCCTCCAATGGTCAAAACGGTAAAGTTTACCCCACCAGTGGTTGTAGATGACGAAGAAGTTACCAACTCTAAAGCTGAAACTTTAGGCGACAAAACAACTGTTAGAAAAAAGAAAATAATAAAAGATGGCAATATTTCAGTTAAAACTAATGACATCAACGCAAGTAAAAAAAGCATTGACGACCTACTGAAAAAATTGAACGCTTATTATGAAAGCGAAGATTTGCAAAACAACGACCAGACAATTTCTTACGACTTAAAAATTCGTGTGCCAGCAGACAACTTTGAAAAATTAATTTCAAGTATTGAAAATGGCAAAGATGAAATAAAAAGTAAAAGCATTCAAGCAAGGGACGTAACGGAAGAATTTATTGACATTGAAACTCGTTTGTCAAACAAACGTGAATATCTCAAACGCTACAAAGAATTGCTTTCAAAGGCTTCGTCAGTTAAAGACATTTTAGCAATCGAAGAAAACATCAGGACACTACAAGAAGAAATTGAAAGCAAAGAAGGGCGACTAAAATACCTAAGTGACCAAGTTTCGTTTAGCACATTAGACATTAATTTATACAAGGAAAAAGAGTTTATTTACAAGCCACAACCGCAAGACAAATTTTCGGAAAGAGTAAAAACATCAATAAGTAACGGCTGGACATCGGTAGTAAATTTTGTTCTGTGGTCTATTACAATTTGGCCTTATATCATTGTGACACTTGTTGGCTATTTTGTAATCAGACGAGTAATTAAAAAACGTAAAAGAGGACAATCATAATGACAGCTAAACAGACCGAAGAGAGAAGCACTGGCTATAACAGCACATTTGCAATAGGCGGGGTTTCGTGCTCCGCAGACAGTTTTGTGGTTAAAGAAAGTTCAGTTCTCGCATGAACATTTGTGCTGAAAAGCCCACCAATCGCAAATCTGCCAAACGTTATGCGGCACTTTAAGACGACAACCAACAACGACAGAAACTAAGAAAATATGTTTGGACTATTTAAAAAGAAACTTCCTCATTGTGACGAACTATTTGTTAAGTATTTAAGTCCTTGGTATGACGAAGACGACAGACCAAAAATGACAAGACCAGATATGTATCAAATTGCTGCATTTGAAGGACAACCACTTGACTTGGATGAGATTCAATATTTGACTCCTGAATATTTAGGAGAAGTAAAAATTCTTATAAATGACACAATGACCAAAGCTGTTCTTGACGACTTTTCATTTATACATAAATCAGACAACATAGACTTTGACCTTTTGGATGCAGTTGACAAGTATTATGACAAAGCAAAAATCGCTGAACTTATAAAAGAAAGCGACCCAAAAGACTTTTCAAATCCTTATTTGGTGACAGTTTGCGAATTTGGTGTTTTACTCGGACAACTTTTTAGACAGTTAGAAGGGTACGATTGGCTTTATTCTCACCCGTACTATCACTCTATCATTGTGCATAAAGACACAGGATTTGGAATAACAGTATTTGACTGGGCAGTGAAAAAATTTAGTGAATATGGTGTTGACGATGGGTTTGTGGCAAAATTTCACGCAGCAGTTGACGGAGTAAATGGACATTGGGAAGACAACGAAAACGAAAATGAATAAAAAGCGACCGCATAACACTCATCCGAGTAGGCGAAAGCCCCACTAACCAAAGGCCCCAGAAAAAGGATCTTGCCTAGGGCTTTTGCATGACGCGGTGTTGACCGGCACTTTCAGTGAGATAGTAAACGCATTCAAAGAATCCATACAGTTGCAACCTATTCCGGAACCACTCAGACACGGCTTCACCAAAACCACTGAAGTCTATACACCTCTCACCAAAAGAGGCGAAGAAAAGTTGAAAAGTCCTTTGGGTTTTTTGGAAGGGATTTGAGAAAAAACGATATTGCAACAAGAGACAAAAACGCTCCTCTGCCTTATTGAAAACGGATAACGTTCTAATAATGAATACAATAGGCCGTCTTCGTATGAAAGCAAACTATGCGCAATGCTTGATACACACCTATGAGAGCATAATATTTGCAATGCTTGATACTCACCATCAGAGCAGAATATGCGCATTGCGTGATACATCCCCACACGGCATATATCACGCAGGAGTGCGCATATTAGGATGTTATGTGCAAGGCTAAAAAGACACCCGATAAGATTGAAAATGACCGACAATAATAAGATGAAAGAAACCAAATTTTCAATAACTAAAAGATTAAAAAGCTTTGACTACGCATTTAACGGACTTAAAATCCTATTCAGAGAAGAACACAACTCTTGGATACATTTGGTTACGACAGGAATTGTGATTCTTGCTTCTATATACCTAGGTTTAAATATTTATGAATGGATTGTCATAATTTTCTGTATTGGACTAGTATTTACCGCTGAAATATTTAACACTGCAATTGAAAACATTGCTGACTTCCAGACAACTGAAAAGAATAACAAAATTAAAACTATTAAAGACCTGTCAGCAGCGGCTGTTTTGATTAGTGCTTTGACAGCATTGATAGTTGGACTAATAATCTTTGTTCCCAAAATAATAAGTAATTTATAATGCAATACACTACTGAAAGCAATAAATTAAAGATGACTTCTATATTTGGAGTCGTTGTAATTATTCCTTTGCTTTTCATTGGACACTTAATATATGAAATATTTGTAGAACACTTTCTTTTTAGACTTCCAGGTGGTATAAAAGAATATCCAGACGGTTCTTGGAAAGAATTAGGCGGAATCAGTTGGGCTTTCGAAACACCTTTATACGCTCCAGGAAGCTATTTAATGGCAAAGAGCAATATTGGACCTTGTATGTGGGACGGTTCGCCTTGGGGATTATTGTTAATAATAATTGCAACTACTTTGACAGCTATATTTACTGGACAACTTATTTTTAAAGCGGTAAACTAGGACAATGATAAATTTGGCAAATATTACTGCGACTTTTAATTGTTTTGTTGGGATGGGTTTTTATACCTGTTCCAGTAGAAATGACATTGACTTATAAATTTACTGTTCTATGCTGACAATAAATTTGAAAAAGAAAAGAAGCCCAGCCCATAACATTCATCCGAGTAGCCTCGGATCCTCCTACCAAAAGCCTTATAACAATGATTTTATCTGGGGCTTTTATATAATTCGGTGTTGGACGGTTGTTGCTATAGAAGGTTAAGATAGGAGCAATCCTAAGGCATACAGGCATCATGTAAAACGAAATCGCTCAAACGCTAAGACACCGCTTTGTCACCCACCTCTTAGAGCAAGGCACGGACTTACGCTTCATCCAATCATTACAAGGCCACGAAAGCAGCAAAAGTACAGATGCATATACCATCCATCACCACCTAAGTATTTGAATAAATAAAACACCCCATAACCCAAATTGAACTATAAGTTTTTTAACTTAGCACTAAGGCGAATGCTGCACATGAAACTATTCAAAATCATCCAATTTCGCGAAACAGCAACCGCGCCAACGGGAATGTTTTGCATCTCCACCAGGACTCCCTCAACCACCCCAAGTCACTCAAGTAATGCGGGTATATACGCAAGTTATTGGGAGTTGCTTACGCTGGAATGTTAGCAGGCAAGCCATTAATGCTTATGTCAGAACCAATGTTCCTTTAAAGAATTTTCATAAATTGCAGAGTGAAAAGAAATAAACATATCGGACTTGATTTTGAAGTTGACAAACTTACAAATTCAATTGAAAACGTTGCTACTGGTGAGGTTTTCAACACCGTTATTGAAAGATTAAAAAGTGAGGATAAAAATCAAATCAAAAAGTCAGATTGGCAATTTGATTGGCATAAAGAGCTTAAAGACAGTACTAAAGAAGTTTACAAGCTAACTACAGAAAACAATCCATTGATAATTCAAGGTTTGGTGAGTATTGAAGATAAGCAGGATCATTTTTTTATGCACTTGATTGAAAGTTCAAAATTTAACAAGGGAAAAGGCAAAATTTACTTAGGTGTACCGGGGAATTTAATTGCTTTTGCATGCAAAGTATCTGTTGACAAAGGATATGATGGTTTTTTGGCATTTGATGCGAAAACTTCTTTAATTGAGCATTATGAACAAACTTTAAATGCAACTCATTTCCGAGGCCAAAGAATGTTTATTGAAACTACAGCAGTTTAGAAAATCATTTCACAATACTTTAAAAACTAGAATCATGGGACTAATTAAAGAGCCAATAGAAGTTGATCTGTCAACTAAGTCTGAACCTTGGACAGAAGAAGAACTCATTGATTTTAGAAAATTAATGAGTGAGATAAAATTAAAAAATACTCAAAGTAGAAAGATATATACCCGAACTAAGACAACGCCAAATAGCGAGTCTAAATAAGGTACGCTTTACCTCCCTCCGAGTAGGCTAAAGGCTCTTTTACCCAAAGCCCCAGAACAAGGATCTTGACTGGAGCTTTGGGTTGCTTGGTTTTGGGTGACGCTTACTGTGGAGATTAACACCTGGAGGCCTTGAGGGGTTGCGAAAAATATAGCCCTCAAATTTCCATCCCAACGCGATTCACTTTATCTTGTAATCAACAAAAGCAGCCATGATAAAGCAACTTCTACCTAAACCGAATAAGTCCAAATTGAGCTTACTGCTTAGAGGTAGTTGGTCAATTGCCATTGAGGCTACTGACGCGAATATCAGAAATTCTCAAGATTGAGCCCTTGCCACCCAAAAATAGTTGTCAAAAAAACGAATGCCTCCAATCAGTCCATTATTCGTAGTACAGCCATCTGGAGAGGGGCTGAAAAATGAGTTATTTAACAGACTGCCGTTATGGGCAACCTTGGACGACAGTTTGCCGCTTGATAATCTGACCAAAAACTAACTTCCTTCGCCATCAATTATGACAGACAAAAACGACTTACTTAATAAAATACTCTCAGGAATTGAAAACACTCTTTCAAGTGGACAATTTCAAGACTACGAAAACCCTATTGTTGAATTAAAGGACCTCTCTTCTGGAAATGATTGGACCTCACTAAAAGAAACAATATGTGCTTACCTAAACACAAATGGAGGCTATGTAATTTGTGGTATAAGAGAGCGAAATAAACAATACAGTTTCCCTGGCTTTGACAGGAATAACGAAGGACGAATTATTGAACTTAGGAATAGGTTCTTCAAGAATGACAATGATGTACTGCTTGACTTATCTGAAAACATAGACTTTGATTATAGAAATGTTCTTGGAAAAACATTAGTCATTATTACGGTTCGTCCTTTAAGTGAAGACCTAAAATATTTAAAGTTTGACGGTGTTTATTATGAGCGTGTTTTGACCCAAGACAAGGTAATTCCTCAGACAAAACTTATTCAGCATAGGGAATACAAAGCCGAGTTAGAATATTCAAAAGAGATTAGCCCAGTTTCAAAGGCAACTTTAGAGGATTTGGATATTGATAAAATCAATCAATTCATTATTAGGATAAACGCAACTGGCAAAAAGGAAACGGTAAAGAAAGACCTTCAAGATGCGTCAGATTTTTTAATAAGACGCTACTGTATAAATGCTGAAGGTGCTGTAACCGTTCTAGGGCTTTTACTCTTTGGTAAAGAGCCATTTCAATATCTTGAATATAGAGCAGAAGTTGACTGCTATTTTGAAACAGGAAATGACATTGGTCGTGATAAAAGAATTTCTCAAAACGATGTAATTAACCTAATGGATGATGCTTTCTCATTTGTTTGGGGACATATTAAAGTAGGTAGAAGCTACATTGGTGGTGGAAGAAGTGAACCAGAGTTTCCTGAAAAATTAGTCCGTGAAGTGGTAAACAATGCTTTTGCACATAGAGACTATATTGCCAATAAATTCATCACTATAAAAATTAATCCAGGGGAAAGTATTGAAATCAAAAATCCAGGCGGGTTTAAGCAAAAGATGCTTATTGCAGATACTTCAACAAATTGTGAAATAAGGCGAATTATATCTGGTGTTCCAGAGACAAAAAACCCAAAACTTGCTAATGTTTTAAAGGCATTTGACAAAATCGAAAGCCAAGGAATAGGCATGGCAACATTAGTTAGTGTTTGTCTTGAAAATCAAATAGATGTTCCTTATTTTAATTTGTCTGTTCCCGACACTATTTCTTTGGTTATTCCATCTGGCAAACTTATGGACGATGAAACACAAAGATGGATGAACTCATTTTACGCATATTTAAATGAGCGACTTTCAGGTAAAATAACCCAAGAACACGAATTAGTTTTGGCGTACCTACTCAAGTCAGAGCGACTTAATAAAAAACGACTTTACACAATCCTTTTAAGCCCAAGCAACAACCACTTTGATGTTCTTTCGGACTTAAAACAATCAGGTCTTGTAATAGAACATCCGTCAGCGAGTTCAGAACAAACCCCTGTTTATGTTTTGAACAATGAGTTGACAATAGTTGACTTCTCAGAACAAATTGAAAGACAAACTGGGAAATCATTGACTGGTTTAGACGATGCACACAAAAGAGTTTTGAACATCGTTTACAGGTATAACCATTACAACAATCAATCAGTTAAACCTAATTTAATTACTCCTGAATTGTATTCTCAACTTCACGGTAAAGAAATAGAACCAACGACGTACGAGAGTTTAGGTCGCAAGGTGAGAAAAATTTGTGGCGACCTTTTAGAAGCCGACATGCTCTCCAAAAAGGACGACAAGTCATACGAGATAAAGAAGCACAGCATATAACATCCCGCCGAACAAGTTCAGCCTCAAATAACATAAGTTCCAGATCATGGATCTTGACTGGGGCTTTTGCTTTACTCGGTTTTTGGTGGCGCTTGCAGTGGAGATTAATACCTGGAAGCCTGTACCTGTGGGGTTGCAAAAAATTTACTCCTAAAATTTTCACTCCAGCGCGATTCACTTCATCTTGTAAACAACAAAAGCAGCCATGAAAGGCAACTTGTACCGAAACAGAATAAGTCCAAATTGAGCTTACTGCTTAGAGGTAGTTGGTCAATTGCCATTGAGGCTACTGTCGCGAAAATCAGAAATTCTCAAGATCAAGCCCTTTCTACCCCAAAAATAGTCGCCTAAAAAACGAATGCCTCCAATCAGTCTATTATTCAAAATACAGCCTTCTGGAGAGGAGCTGAAAATGAGTTATTTCACAGACTGCCGGCAAGTGCAATAGTCAACCTCTCTCAGGTATTGTCAATTAACCTGGCGTGTTTCCCATGTAAAAGTGATCAATTATCAGGTATGGCTTAAAATAAGCCCTTGTAGATTCCAACTAAATCGTTGAGAACAAAGCAATCAGTGGTTCGCAGTGGGATACTTAAAAACAAAAAAGCCGCCTCAGAACTAAACTAAAGGCGGCTTTTTGCGGTCCGGACGGGACTCGAACCCGCGACCCCATGCGTGACAGGCATGTATTCTAACCAACTGAACTACCGGACCGTGTCTGCCGTAAAGCGTCTGCAAATATACGGCAGTTGCCTTTTTAGACAAGTTTTCACTTGAAAAAAATCGAAAAAAATGGCTTCAAAGGCTTAATTTATTGACTTTCAAGCGCCTTCTTCGGCTTTAAAGGTGCGCTGTAGCAGCTCTGCATTGAGTAAATATAGCGAAGAGGAATTATCGCCAACCATTTTTACCTTTTTCAACATGGTTTTCATGGTCGCTTCTTCTTCTACCTGCTCATTGATGAACCATTGAAAAAAGGAATGTGAAGCATAATCCATTTCTTCCAATGAAGTATGAAGGATGTTGCTGATGCTGGCCGTCACTTTTTGTTCATGTCCCAAGGCTTTTTCGAAAATCTCTACAATGGAGGTAAACTCATTATCAGGAGCCTCTACATATGTCATACTGATTTTCCCATCCACATTATGCAGATAATCGAATTGCTTCATGGCATGCATCATCTCTTCCTTTGCCTGAATGCGAAAGAAATTAGCGAATCCATCCAGTTCCTGAGAAAGAAACCAAGACGTTATGGATAGGTATAGGTTAGAGGAGAACAATTCCATATTGAATTGCTCATTGATTAGTTTTTCAATGCGTGGGCTAATCATTTCTTTTTCTCTTTCTTTTCTTCGTCGTATTGCTTATTCAAGTCGCTAATCACCTCAGTAGTGATGTCATAAGCCGGATCACCATAAACCAACGTGCTGCCTTTTTGGTAAGAAAGCACATAATCGAAGCCATTCTTTTCGCTAAGTTTCTTCATATAAGCATTCACTTTTTCGCGAAGTTCTTTGTTCAAGCGTTCTTCTTCTTCTACCAATTGCTTGGTAAGTTTCTCTTTTTCTTTTGCCAGTTCCTGCTGTTTTTGCATGAGAGATTGCTCAGCATTTCGCAATTGATCTTGCGTCATGGTTTGTGCTTTTTGCTGATACATCATGTATTCAGCTTCAATTTTTCGAGCTTTTTCTTCCAATGTTTTTTCAGCTCTTTCCGCTTTACCTTCATAAACCGCCTTAGTTTCGGTAAAATAATGGTACTGCTTCAACAGAGAGTCCGCATTGATAAAGGCGATTTTTGTTCCCTTTCCTGCATCTTTCTTAGCCGGTAGTTTGATAACCGGTGGCTCAGCAACTGAAGAAGAATTTCGGGAGAAATCGCGATAGAGCAGCCATACTACGGCTACCAACAGAAGTCCGGTGAGGACATTTTGAAGCTTGTTCATAAGGTATTAAAGTGGAATGTTTCCGTGTTTTTTTCGTGGAAGTTTTACGGCCTTGGTCTGTAGCATTTTAAATGCTTTGATGAGTTTTTGCCTCGTTTCAGCAGGGTCTATTACTTCATCTACAAAGCCACGAGCCGCAGCCTTATAAGGATTGGCAAACATTTCTGTGTACTCGTCCACCTTTTCCTGAAGCTTAGCTTCCTTGTTATCTGCCTTGTCGATCTCGCCTTTAAAGATAATCTCAGAAGCTCCTTTAGCCCCCATTACCGCAATTTCGGCACTTGGCCAGGCGTAGTTCATGTCTGCTCCGATATGCTTGGAGTTCATCACGTCGTAAGCACCACCATACGCCTTACGGGTTATCACGGTTATTCTTGGAACAGTTGCTTCACAAAAGGCATAAAGCAGTTTAGCGCCGTTGGTGATGATGGCATTCCATTCTTGGTCGGTACCGGGAAGGAAACCGGGAACATCTTCGAGCACTAACAATGGGATGTTGAATGAGTCACAGAATCTTACGAAACGGGCACCTTTAGTAGAAGAATTAATGTCGAGCACACCTGCGAGTGCAGCAGGTTGGTTTCCAACAATTCCGATACTTCTGCCGGCGAGACGGGCGAAACCTACAACAATATTTTCCGCAAAGTCTTTGTGGACTTCGAGGAAGCTTTCTTCATCCACAATGCCGCTGATAACATCCCGCATATCGTAAGGCTGATTGGGATTTGCAGGAATTAAATCCCTTAATACAGGACGTGATTCATCAGCCTGTTGATAAACTAATGTTGGGGCTTCTTCCTCACAGTTTTGAGGCATGAAGGAAAGAAGTTTACGAATGTGTTGGATACAATCCAGTTCGTGGGCGCAGGCGAAGTGCGTAACACCGGATTTTGAGGCATGAGTATGAGCACCACCGAGTTCCTCGCTGGTAACATCTTCATGCGTAACCGTTTTTACTACGTTAGGGCCGGTAACAAACATATAGCTGGTCTTCTCTACCATCAGGATAAAATCCGTAATGGCTGGTGAGTAAACCGCCCCTCCTGCACAGGGACCCATAATCGCTGAGATTTGAGGAATAACCCCAGAGGCCAAGGTATTTCGATAGAAAATGTCGGCATAGCCTCCCAACGAAACTACGCCTTCTTGAATACGAGCACCGCCAGAATCATTCAATCCAATGACAGGAGCTCCGTTTTTCATGGCAAGGTCCATGATTTTGCAGATTTTCTCGGCATGTGTTTCCGAAAGTGAGCCACCGAAGACGGTGAAATCCTGAGAGAAAACGTAAACCATGCGGCCTTCGATAGTACCGTAGCCGGTCACCACACCATCACCAAGAAACTGTTGGTTTTCCATGCCGAAGTCGGTACAGCGGTGAGAGACTAACATGCCTATTTCTTCGAACGAGCCTTTATCGAGCAGAAGTTCTATGCGCTCTCTGGCGGTAAGTTTGCCTTTAGCATGTTGTGAGTCGATGCGTTTCTGACCGCCACCAAGTAGGGCTTCCGCTTTTTTGCGAGCCAGCAGGTCAAGTTTCTGATTCATGATTGGAAGGATGTGGCGCGAAGTTACGCTTCGTAGCCGTATTTGCCTTTCCAGCGTGCTGCTAGAAATCGTCTCATTTCACTTTCTCGAGCATTAGTCCCTGGATCAAAGTATGTAGTTCCGGCAATAGATTCCGGCAAAAACTCTTGGTCGATAAAGTTCTTTTCAAACTCATGGGCATATTGGTAGTTTTTTCCATAACCCATTTCTTTCATCAACCGGGTTACTCCATTACGCAAGTGAAGGGGTACTTCGGCGTCTCCATGTTTTCTTGCATCTTCCAAAGCTTTTTCAATAGCCAAATAAGAAGCATTGCTTTTTGCTGAACAGGCAAGGTAGATGGCAGTCTGGCTCAGGATTATTCTTCCTTCAGGCATTCCAACTTGTTGGATGGCCTGCATACAGTTTTGCGCCATAATTAATGCAGTAGGGTTGGCATTGCCTATATCTTCCGATGCCAGAATTAGCATTCGCCTGGCAATAAATACCGGGTCTTCGCCTGCATGAACCATTCGGGCGAGCCAGTAAACGGTTGCATTGGGGTCAGAACCACGCATGGATTTAATAAACGCTGAGATGATGTCGTAGTGTTGCTCTCCGTTTTTATCGTAGCGGCTGTTAAACTGTTGGGCTACCGCCATCACCATCGCGTTAGTAACTTCCTTTTCGCCCGGATAGGTATCGGCAACTAACGAAAGTAGGTTCAGCAGCTTTCTCCCGTCGCCTCCGCTCATCCCTATAAGCGCTTCGTCTTCTTTGAGGTTTATTTCGCTTTTCTGAAGTTTAGGGTCTATTTCAAAAGCTCTCTGTAGCATTTGACGGAGATCTGTTGGCCCCAAACTTCTCAACACATACACCTGGCAACGTGAAAGCAAGGCGGGGATTAACTCGAAAGAGGGGTTTTCGGTAGTGGCACCAATAAGGGTAATGGTTCCTTTTTCCACCGCACCGAGTAGTGCATCCTGCTGAGATTTGGAGAATCGGTGAATCTCGTCAATGAACAAAACAGGTTTAAAAATGCCTTGCCCATGTTGAATTACTTCCCTTACTTCTTTAACTCCTGCCTGAATGGCGCTGAGCTCATAAAATGGCTTTTTACAACTGCTGGCAAGAATTCTGGCTAAAGTAGTCTTACCTACACCCGGCGGGCCCCAAAAAATAAGAGAAGGAAGAAGCCCATCGTCGCAGAAGCGTTTTAGTAAAGGCTTAAGGTGATCCTGGCCGATCAGGTCCTCGAGGGTTTGCGGACGAATTCGTTCGGAGAGTGGACTTTCCCAAGACATATTACTCAAAAATGGCGAATTTCGTGCAATGGCCACTTTTTCTAAGGTAAAAACTGCCGATGGCAGCACAACCGTGTTTAGTGAGATTGTTGGAGAGCATTACCATTCTATTCATGGTGCTCAGACAGAATCAGAGCATGTGTTCCTGAATTCCGGGCTGATTCCTATGGCAGAAGTAAAGGGACTGAGTGAACTGGCAGTTTTAGAAGTAGGTTTCGGCACCGGACTCAATGCTTGGCTTACAGCCCAATTATCGGCTAGGAAAGGGTGGAAGGTCACCTATTTTGGGTTAGAACCCTTTCCGCTTCCGTCAGACATGCTCAGCCCACAAATTGAAACTTCGGAAAGCTGGTCAGAATTTAGGAATCTATGGCCTGCAATTCCTCAATGGAGCAAGAATGAGCATTTTACGCTAACAATTTTGCCTTGTGGTTTAGAAGGAAGTTGGACTTATGCCGGCGCTGTTGATGTAATTTATTACGATGCATTTTCGCCTACCCACCAACCGGAAATGTGGACAACAGAGCGGTTAAGTTGCCTTTCGGCATGGACAAAACCAGGAACGGTGCTCGTAACCTACTGCATTCGTGGCCATATTCGCCGGAGCTTACATGAACTTGGTTGGCGGACAAAAAAAATGCCCGGCGCACCGGGCAAAAGAGAAATGCTTTGGGCTGAAAAGCTTGTTTAGTCCTTATTAAAAAAAGCTAACAGATATTGTTGTACGAAATAGGCAGAAGCTGCCATTAAAATGGCGGTGCCGGTGCTTATACGCAGGACATTAAACATGCTCAGAATAAAAAGTAGGATAACAATGGAGCCTACACCGAGATTGACTAAGTCGTTGCGAGATTTAAGTAATTTACGATAACGCTCCTTCCGATAGAGATAAACCAGAAGTTTGTTGAACTTATCTTGACTGATTTGTTCCAGTATCATGTTAGCTTCTTGTTTAATTTCAATACGCTCAGGTTCCAGACGATTCCGTGAAGGTTGGGATTGTACCAATAAATCTGCGGGATCAGCTTGAATTCTTACTGAGGGGAGGATAATATTATCGAGTTCTTTTTCGGTTTGTTTAACCTCTTGAGCTAATTGTGAAGTAGTAGGTTCTTCAGCTTTAACCTGAGGAGCGGAAGCTAAAGTTTCCTTAGCAGCCACTGCGATTTCTTCTTTGGAGTCGGTTTCGAATTCAGAAATCGATAGGTGAGAAGTGTTTAGCAAGGGAGCAACTTCTTCATGAACTACAGGTTCTGGGCCAACTTCTGGAGTTACTTCTTTCTCAACAAATTCACGAATGCCTAAATCAGAAAGCTCAAGGTTGATATCGTCCATGGCTTTTGCCTTCACACGATATTCTAAGTCTTCGTAACTGGGTATTTGATTGATACGTTTAAGGTCGCTGATACCATCAATTAAACTCAATTGAAAGACCTCGAAACGAACTTTTCTTGAAGGGAATACTAAGTAGATAGCAGTTTGAAATTTATTATCTAAACGAGACATTCTCACTACAGTGTCGGTGATGGTGTCCATGTTTTTATTGGCGCAAAAAATGAAGACTGCGAGAGCCTTGTGTGTGTCAGGATTGATGATCGCGAGATCAAAAACCTGATCACGCGTGTACGTCCATTCAACAATGAGCTGATCTTCCCGGTAACCCAGGGCTACCAGATGATCGGCCACGCTCCGGACCAGACTAGCTTCTCTTAACATAACAGGGGCCATTTTTCCTAACGATTCAAAGGTACTTGTAGTGATCGCTCCTTTTTTGAAACTATTTTTATACTCTACAAATAACAGAATTAATTAGACAAAATAGTCTAATCAACCCATGGAATTTATTTTCCTTAGTCGAATACCTGTAAGAATTTTTTTAGAATACCTAGGGAAGTCGCCATTCATGAACCAATCATAAAACCCTGGTTCTTTAGCAAGCACCTCTTCTACAACTTGCCCTTTGTACTTTCCAAAGTTGAAAACTTCTTGGTTTTTATCGTTAAAAACGATTTTTCCGGCAAAATCTGCTTGTTTCAATTGCCTTGAACTATACTTATGTAGAAAGGATACATCGCCTTTCACGTGTTCATAGCGTTCGATTTGCCCCATTAAAATTTCGTAGGTAGCAGTGGCATCTGCTTCAGCACTATGGGCGTTTTCAAGGTCTTTGCCACAGTAAAAACGCAGTGCTGCTTTCAAGTCGCGGGGTTCGTTCATGAAAAAGATATTCTGAACGTCAACACTTTTTCTCCCCTTCATTTCAAAGTCTATATCTGCCCGGAGGAATTCCTCCATTAACATAGGGATGTCGAATTGATTAGAGTTATATCCTGCAAAATCGCAATCAGTAAGAAAATCTTTTAGCCTTGAAGCAAATTGTTTGAAAGTAGGCATCTCTGTAACATCCTCATTCCGGATGCCGTGGATTTTTACCACTTCGTCGGGTATGTTGATTTCAGGATTAATGCGTTGTGTAAGGGTAATTTGTTGCCCATCAGTCTTGATTTTAAGTACTGAAATTTCAACAATTCTATCCAAAGTAATGCTTAATCCCGTTGCTTCCAGGTCAAGGAATGCCAGCGGGCGGGAAAGTTGGAGCATAAAGTGTGATTATTCTTCTTCAACAAACAGGCTGTCGGCTTCTGCAAAAGCTTCTTTACCATGAAGAAGCGCATATTCCAGAATATAAGGCTGTGGTAGTTTTCTATCGCTATTGCTGAGTACAATGAGGGTTTTCTTTTCGTCAACATAGCGTTTGAAGGCAGTTTTGAACCCTTGCCACCAACCATTATGGTAGATGATTTTCTTTCCACCTTCTATACGCATGCGAAAACCAAAGCCATAGTTTTTGTTTGAATATTGAGATTCAGGAGAGCCTGGCGCAAAGCCCAATTGAAGGGTGGATTGTTTAACCGGGAAATCGGAATAGAGTGCCTGGTCAAATTTGAGCATATCGGAGACAGTGCTGTAAACACCCTTATCTCCCATCACGCCATTAATGAAGTAGGTGTCTTTGTCGATGGGTTGCTGAACTGCAAATTTATGCCCTGAAACCATTAATGGAATGGGCGTTTTTTCGCAGGCATTATGCACTCTTGACGAAGACATTCCTAAAGGAAGAAAGATGTTTTGCTCGATAAAATCATCAAACTTGGTTTGGGTAATATGTTCAACTATGCAGGCAAGAAAGGCGTAATTAGTATTAGAATAATCGAACTTGCCGTTGATGTTGAAGATGAGTCTCGGTTTGTGCTGAGCAAACAATTGATACATCTCTTCATTATTCAGAGCCTGACGGCGATTCCAGTATTTTTCTGCAAGCCACATGTAGTTAGGCAATCCTGAACGATGGGTCAGAAGGTTACGGATGGTTATTGCCGGATAAGGAAAGTCTGGCAAGTAAAGCACCACAGGGTCGTCAAACTGTAGTTTACCCTGATCGTAAAGCATCATTATGGCCACTCCGGTAAACGTTTTGGAAACCGATGCCAGTTCGAAGGCAGATTCCAAGTTTACGGGTTCTCGATTATTGCGGTTGGCATATCCATACGCTCCAGCAAACAAAACCTGACCTTTTTCAGCGATGAGTACCGTTCCGTTGAAATTTTTAATCAGCTTTTTCTCTTCGATAAGCTGGGTTAGAGCAAGCGATTTTTCAAAAAGTTGGATTCGTTCAAGTGCCGAAAGGCTGTCGTTGCCAGAAGTCTGACGACTTTTTTTCGTTAAAGAACCCTCGGGTTGGTAAGAAGTAAGTAATACCCAGATACCAACCAAACCAACTAAAAAACCTGTACTTTTTCCTCGCTTCATGTTCCCGTCCAAATATACGGGTTAGAGAAAAGGTTATTGCTTTTAATGAAAATTAGAATGCATTTAATGTTTTAATTCGAAATCAGTGGATTTTCTGTATTTTGAATTTGATTTCGAACATACTATGCGGATTTATCGCTTTTTACTTGCCAGTTTCAGCTTAATACTTTTCAGCACAACGGCCTTCAGCCAGGGGACAATTTTCGCTTCTTTGACTGGAAGTCCGAGTATTAATACCTTGGGTTGGAACCTTACAGGCAATGCACAAGCCGGAGATACTCCCGGTGATGCAGATAATTTCCCCAATGAATTGATTGTTTGTCCTAATACTGCCTTTACTTCTGGCGGTGTATTTTACTCAACCCCTGCCAACCTTGGCGCTTGCAACCGTTTTACAGTTGAGTTTGAGTTTAGGATTTTTGATGGAACCTCGGCTGACGGTTTGGCATTTTGTTTTTTGGTGAATCCTCCCACTGGTTTTGTGAATGGTGGTGGAATTGGCATACCAGCTAATCCTCAGGGGCTTATGATTGTTTTCGACACCTTCGACAATTGTGGACAAAACAACAACCCAGAGATTCAACTTCGGACAGGAAATGGTACCTCTAATTATAGTGAATGTCCTAATCCTCCACAACCTACCATTTTTTCTCAGGCATACATACGGGCTATTGGTTATCAGCAAGCTCGTATTGAATACAACGGTGGTCAGATTCAGGTATATGTCAATAATATCTTAAGGCTTACTGGCAATGCTTTGGTTAACTATACCGGCTATTTTGGCTTTACTGCCTCTACTGGTCAATCCACCGACAATCATAGCATTCGTAATGTGTTTATCCGCAATTACCGACCTCAAGCTTTTGGTGGAGGAAGTCAGACTGCTTGTAGTGGAGACAGTGTTCAACTTGGAAATACTTCTGCAAATCCAGCTTTTACCTATGCTTGGACACCTTCAACAGGGTTAAGTAATTCAGGAATAGCAGATCCAAAGCTGGCATTAACCAACACAAGTGGAACTCCACAGTCGTTTACTTATGTGTTGAGAGTGGATAGCCCGGGAAATGCTTGTCCGGGTTACGACACTATTCAAATAACCATCGAACCACGCCCGGGGCTGCCGGTCATAAGCGGAGATTCGGTGTTATGTGAGGGTGAAAGCCTGAGCCTTACCGCTGCCAATTTTGCCAATGCCCAGTATGTGTGGGGTTCCGGTCCTTTTTTGGCTGGTCCGGGTGGAAATACATTGAATTATGGCCCTATCAATCAGGCGTTTAATGGGCCACTATATGCCGTTGCCATTATCGGTAATTGTAACAGTGATACAGCCCAAATCACGATTCAAGTTAATCCAAAACCCATGACTCCTTCCGTTCGCGGCATAAGAACAGCCTGCGAAACTGATTTTCTTTCTTGGGATGCAATTGGAATTGGGCAAGCCAATTGGATAGGCCCAAATGGACTGTTTAGTCAAGTTGATCCACTAGTAATCAATAACTTACAAGTGAATCAATCGGGTTTGTATCAGTTGTGGATGACCAACAACGGCTGCCTATCGGATACCTTGGATTTGAATTTAACCGTAAATACCAACCCTAAGCCCGATTTAGGTCCTGATCGTTCTTTCTGTCCCGATAGCCTTAATCCAGTCATTTTAGATCCGGGATTGTTTCCCGCTTACCAATGGAACACAGGAACCACCACCTCCACCATAGTGGCCGATACCGCTGGAACTTACGCTGTTTCAGTAACCGACTTAAATGGATGTACCGGATCTGATAACCTGATATTGGTGGAGAAATGTCCATTTAGTTTGATGTTTCCTTCCATTTTTAGTCCTAATGACGATGGATTAAACGATTTATTCAGAGGATTTGCCCAAGGAGTCAGTAGTATGTCGATGCGCATTTACGATCGATGGGGGAATTTGGTCTATGAAGCTGCTCAAATAGGCTTCAAATTCGATACTTTTCCGTGGTGGAACGGCTCTTGGAAGAACGAAGGCCGTGTTGTTCAGTTCGGAAGGTACGTTTGGGTCGCTGATATCATTTCGGATAAAGGTGATAATCAACAACTTAAAGGATCAATTCAAATTGTTGAATAAAAGGAGTAAAAAAGTTTTGGAGGGAATGTTAACCCTGCTTTATCTTCGCCCCCGGAGAGATGGCAGAGCGGTCGAATGCGGCGGTCTTGAAAACCGTTGACTGTAACAGGTCCGGGGGTTCGAATCCCTCTCTCTCCGCCACAAAAAAAGAAAAGCCCGAACATTCGGGCTTTTTCTTTTTCTATTCATAACTATCGAAACTCAGTTCACTTTATTGCCCCCAAATGGAGCACGAATAAGGTATCTCAACACTATCCAGAGGTGAGCAACAAGGTTGGGAAACCAACCGTAGTGCTTTTCTAAAACTATGTAACGCTCTTTCCAAGCTTTCTTGCGCTTCTGGCCTGAAATTCCACCTTCTAAAAAACGGCTTATCACTAAGCCGCTATTCCGAATGGAATGTGCTTTCTTTAGACAGTCTATCATCCAGTCGATATCTGCACAAAGTGGATATGCCAAGTTATACGCCCTGCTCAGGCTTCGCTTAACAAAAATTGCCTGATGCGACACTACCATTCCTGTACGAAGACTTCCGGAATGAAGGTGCTTAGGTGCTCGATGGTTTCGATATCCTTGTATTTCGTTTTGCAGGTTTACAACTACCGCTTCCCCGTACACTATGTCGGATTTTTCCTGATGATTGAAGAGTTTTTCTAAGGTATTTTCGTCATAAAAGGCATCACCGGCATTCAAAAAATACAAGTAATCGCCATTCGCTAAAGCCTGCCCTTTGTTCATGGCATCGTAAAGACCACGATCAGGCTCTGAAACCAATGTGGTGATTTTCCCCCGGTATTGCTCAAAAATAGCAGCACTATGGTCTTTAGAATTCCCATCGATAACGATGTGCTCCCAATTCGTATATGTTTGATTATGCAAGCTCTTAAACGAGATATGGAGTAAATCGCCGGCATTGTAACAGACCGTGATAATAGAAATCAGCGGACGATTCATCCAATCAACTCAGAAAACAAAGTTTGATACTGAGCGGCAACAACAGATTCGCTGTATTGATTCTCAATTAGCTTTCTAGCATTTTCACTCATTCTCTTTAAGTCGGATTCAGCTATAGAGCGTAAGGCTCTGGCCAGGTTTGAGGCTTCTGCACTGTGAGAAAGAATACCAGTTTCGTCATTAATCACCATTTCAGGAATACCGCCTGTTTTAAATCCACAAACAGGTGTTCCACATGCAAGGGATTCTACAACAGTGTTCGGAAGATTATCTTGAATTGAAGGAATAACAAATACATCAGAAGCCTGATACAACTTCACCATTTCATCTTCAGAATTAATCAGCCCCAAGCTTATGGGTTTGTAAGGGAAATTAGTGTAGTCATTCTTCGTTTTTCCAGCTATAAGTAATCGTGTGTTTTTAGGGAGATATCCTTTTTCGTTGCAAATTTTTAAGGCGCGAAAAAGCAAATCAAAGCCTTTGCGCTTATCCTGAATATTAGCTGCTGTGAATAACAGGATGAAAGCATCCTTCGGCAGATTTAAGGCTTTACGAGCTTCGGCTTTGTTGCCGGGTTGGTATTGTTGAATATTGATAGGGTTGGGAATCGCCAGTACTCGTCCGGATTTTCTGGAAATAGAAGCCCCTGTTGCGATATTCGCTATCCAACGGCTAGCGCCAACAAAGGTGGTTTTATAATCTTGTGCCAGCTCACGCTTCAATTTCCAAATTTCTTTTGAGCGATCATTTTCGCCATTAAAAACTAAGGCCGGGCAATTAAAACATTTGTCAACATAGCGATGACAAGTGCCGGGATAATGGCAGCCACCTGTAATTGCCCACAAATCATGCAAGTGCCAAACTATTGGCTTACCGAGTGCATGTAAATCCTGAATGTCATCAGTGCTTAGTAAACCATGATTAATCCAATGAAGGAAGATAACATCGTATTGACTTAGTTTTTCAGCCCAAGGAATTCTTAGTCCTTTACGGGCAGGGGAATACTCAGAAGTAAAGCTGGTTCTTTGAAAGAACCTTTTGAAAAACCAATACCTCAAATGTTTGCTTCTCTGATAGGATTTTGCCTGGCTAGGAGTGAGCAATTCAATAATTCCGGGTTCCTGAACGTGTGCTTGAGGGGTGAACAAGTCAACCTTCAAGCCTTGCTTCCTAAGGGCTTTGAACATTCTATAGGCAGCAACGGCGGCTCCACCTCCGGAAGTGCCGTTGGTTAATAAGGCTATCTTCATGATTTCTTGCGAACAATAACGACTAGATTGTGGTAAAAATCACCTTTATCGGGTAAAATATTGCCAATGAGTAAGCCGATTAACTGAAATGGAAAAACAAATAGTATGTTGGTAAGCAGATTTAGCCAACGATTGGATGATTTAATGAGTTGATGGGTATATAAAGCAATCAGTTGAAAAACGGTCATCATGAAAGGAGTGGTTTTATGCATTTCCACTACCTCGAACCCGTGTTTTTCCAAAACATGTCGCCAACCGAAGCTAGTGTATCGCCCAAAATCATACGGTACTTCATGCTCATTCCATACAAATGGGGTCGAAATAAGTCCCATTGCATTCGGCTTAAGCACCCGGTGAATTTCGTCCAACATTTCATCCGGATTAAAAACATGCTCAAATACTTCACTACTAAGGAAAGAGTCGAAATGTGCATTAGGAAAGGGCAATGTTTTTCCATCATAGAACACGTCAACCGGTTCCTGGCCGTGGGGATGTGCAGGGTTTTCAATGTCAACGCCGGTGTATTTTTCAACGTTGAAAAGCGACTTGTATGGTTTGGCACCACAGCCAAAATCTAAGAGGTGCCCTTTAAGCTGAGGTGCAAGAGCCTTTATTTTTAGAAATAAGGCTCGGCGAATCAGGAAGAACGGATTCACTAAGATGCTCCACCAACGGATTACAAACTGTTGCTCGTTATAGAGTTGTTGAAACTTGCCCACGATTATGGTTTTTCAAAAACGGCAATTACCGTATGCCCAACAGGTTTGTTAGATTGGAAGAATCCATGTTTAAGGAGTTTTGCGCCTGCAAGTGAAAACACCCTCGCGGTTTGAGCTTTAAAGCTTCTATCGAGCGACCGGTAGGGGATATTCCATCGATTTCTAAAGGCTTGCATTAGCAAGTTGAAGGCGTAATCGTGGTAGTGCATTTCGGCCAGCGGCATGTGATGCAGGTCCAACAACTTCAACCCGAAAGAATGAGCGATAAAATGGAAGCTCTGATCCGGCCAGCGGCTCATGTGATGAGGTGGCAAGTTTAAGACTAAGTTGAAGGCTTTTTTGAGGTAGCTATCTTCGGAAGGAACGGCAATCAGTAGCTTTCCACCGGAACGCAGGCAGTCGAGTTGAGCCTGAATGACTTCTCTTACTTCGGTTACGTGTTCCATAACTTGGAAGCTGCACGCGAAAGTATATTGGCCGGCATGGCTTTGAGCGTGTTCCTGAACGGTTTCTCTTCGAATGGTGATTCCCTGAGCGGCGGCCATTTCCACTGCTTTCTGGCTGAAGTCAAGACCGGTGTAGCTTTTACAGGCTAATCCTTTGGCAAAAGCACCTTTTCCTGAACCAATTTCCAACACTTCGTCTTGGGCGGTTATCCACTTCCTTCCGAAATGAAATTCTTCCTTGTCGTCTGAATAGTACCAGGATTTATGCTGAAGAGCGTTGTAAAAGGCTTCGTTTCCTGCGATGAGTGGATCGAAGTGGATGAGACCGCATTGGTTACAGCTCAGCATTTTCACATCGCGCTGGTACTGATCGCGAATATCGTGACCGCAAAGGCTTTGGTAAACCGAAGTCAAGTCGGCAAGTGGAAGGGTTTCAAGCTCCTTCAGGTTTGAGCTTTGGCAAAGGGGACAACTCATGGAAAGTGCAAATATAGGTTATCCACTTAACTGCGCGCACGCCACATTCTTAACGCTCGCAACCATAAGGTGGGGCGATAAATATGACGGAATACAGCTCGATCCATATCGGGTCGGTAGTTCAATTGGTTAGGCTGTGGCCATTCCGACTTTGGCGGACAGGCTATCACCAAGTGGTTAAGCGGATGGCTGTTGTCTTTGGAGTGTAGCGATTGTTCGCCAAAGCCAACGTTCCGAACCATGTTGCTTCCGGGTAAAAGGGCTAATGCTTCGTTTCTCCACATCGCCAACGTCCAAGGATAATCCCATGAGCGTACTTCGCCGGCTTTTAGCAGACGAAGCCGTTTAAACCAATAGTCTCTTTCTTCTTTATCCGGAAGCATTTTTTCGACCCAAGATTCTTTGATCCAATCTTCGAGATGAGTAAGATGCACATCGTAGTGGTTCCATGCACGCGCCCATGATGCAAACCCCCAGATGTGGTTGTACCGAGAAAGGTAAGCTGCTGGAGCTTTCACGTTGTTGGGTAAGTAGTTGTTTCCACCAATGTGAAAGATTCGCTCGTCTTCTTTTAACAACTCCAGGTAATACTGGCAGAAGTCGAAGAATTCCGGAATAGGCACGCAATCGTGTTCGAGAACAATGCCTTTTTCTTCCTGCTCAAAAAACCAGGAGATAGCACCACCAACGCCAAACCTTGGCCCTTCGTTAGTGGTGAGGTAGCGGCATTTGAGTTCGCAAGGCCAGTTTACAAACGCTTCGGTTAACTTTCTACAAACAAGCACTTTTTCATGGACTTGCGGAGTATGCCCGGCATCGCTGGCAATATACAGGCGCGGTGGTTGAACTTGTTGCAACACCTTCAGCACTTGTTCAGTGGTGTCGAAACGGTCGTAAATGATGAGGAGAACGGGCAGGTTGGTCATACGTCTGTCCAGGCGCCGGAGCTAATTTTCGATTGATACCAATTCGGGAATGCCCAGGCCAGAATAATCTTTGCAAGTGTAAGCATCGGTTTTTTCTTCATGCGCTCATGAACATATTCGGCAGGAAGCGAAGTGTTCATTTTCCCGGCGTATTTCCGGTTGAGGTAGGCTTTTAGTGCTGCTATTTTAGGAGCGGTGGTGGTGCTAATCATAGAATTTGAACGCACACGGTAGCGGTAAAGGGGAGCAGGATGGTGTTTGAAACCGGCTCCTTCAAATCCTGCTCTCAGCCAGAAATCCCAATCTTCAATTCCCATTGCGGGCATGTTTGGATCGTAGCCGCCAAGTTTCTCCCACAAGCTTTTTCGATAGACAGCACAAGCGTCGATGTAGTTGTACATCATCAGCCGCTGTAGCGTGAAGGGATAAACCCGGTGAATTTTATCTGCGTCACCGAAGTGATAAACATCGGAATAGAAAACATCGATATGGGGGTTTTTATCGAGCCATTCCACACCGATACGTCCATAATTGGGAAGGAGCTGATTGTCGGCATCTAAGGGAAGGATAAAGGGGTAACTGGCTTCTGCGATTCCTTTATTTCTGGCATTTGCCAAGCCGCTATTTTCCTGGTCGATGATGCGAACTCCTTCGGTTTTTCGCCAAAGGTTAAGTTGATTGAGAGTGGCATCGTCTTTAGAGCCATCGTTGATCACCACTACTTCAAGAGGGCGGTAATCGGTGGCCAAGGCAGAAGTTATTGCCTCCGACAACCAGGGGCCTTCGCTGTAACACGGGATGATAATAGAAAGTCCTGCCGACATAGCGGCTAAAAATAGGTTATTTTGCAGCCCGCCGCATGGGTATCATTCAACGACAAGGTTTCAAGGGAACGTTAGTTTCCTACTTCGGCATCCTCATCGGGTATGTCAACCTCATTTTTCTATTTCCTTATGTATTTACTTCTGAACAAATCGGGCTAACGAGGGTACTCGTAGATGCCGTGATGGTGTTCAGCATGTTTGCGCATTTCGGAATGCCGAATACACTGATTCGGTTTTATCCAAGTTTTAAATCCGAGGATGACCCCAATCAAAAAGGGTTTCTGTTCGCAATCCTGGCCGTAAGCGTATTCGGCTTAGGCGGCTTTACGTTATTGTATGCCTTGCTAAGGGAACAACTATTGGCTCCGTTCGTAGAAAAGAACCCTTTGTTGATTCAATACTCCGGATTGTTGGTTCCTCTCACCTGGTTTATGGTGTTGTCGCTGGTTTTGGAAGCTTATGCAACTACTTTTCAGCGCATAGTAGTTCCAAAAATCCTTCGTGAATTTGTGCTGCGTTTGCTGGCAACTGCGCTTGCATTGGCGTTTCTATTCAGTTGGCTCGATTTCTCTCGCTTCATGACGGCTTATGTGCTGTCGTATGGGCTGACGACCGTTTTGCTGGTTTTTTACATCATTAATCAAGGCCGTTGGAACCTTCGACCTGACTTCAGCCTTTTTAAACCTTCCTTTTTGAAAGAAGTGGGCATGTACAGCCTCACGATTATCATCGGGGGAGCAGGAGCGAGTATTGTAAACAAGATTGACACGCTGATGCTAAGTGCTCAAACCGGATTGAGTAAAACGGGAGTTTACAGCATCGCGTTTTTTATTGCCACGCTGATTGAGATTCCGATGCGGGCGTTGTTGCAAATTGCTTCCCCTATTGTAGCGGAAGCAATAGCCAAGGAGGACCGGGCACATTTGAATGAATTGTATAGTAAGGGTTCGATAATCCAATTAATCGCAGGCATCTTCCTATTTCTCATAATATGGGCGAATGCCGATAGTCTCTTTCAAATAATGCCACACGGTGACGAGTATGCTGCTGGCAAATGGGTGATTTTCTTTATTGGACTGGGAAAACTTTTCGATTTGGCTACCTCTATCAACTCTACACTGATAAGTAACAGTAAATATTACCGGGTGAACTTGTTATTTATCGTGCTGCTAAGTGCGCTGGCCATCGGGACGAATCTCTGGCTGATTCCTTTACTGGGTATCACGGGAGCTGCTGTGGCTACGTTTATTTCTTACCTTGTATATAACAGCACCATCGTTTGGTTTGTGTGGTGGAAGTTTCGTTTACAGCCGTTCAGTGTTGCAACGATAAAGCTGGTGTTTATTGGATTGTTGATGTATGGGTTTCAGGCCATACTTCCGCATTTTGGTTCTCCAATCGTGAATATGCTTTGGCGCAGTTTGCTGCTAACCGGCATTTATGCGATGCTTGTGTATCGTGCGCGTTTAAGTGAGGATGTGAATTCGATGGCGGATAAGCTAATAAAAGGCGATTGGAAGGGGATGATTAATTCGTAATAATGGATGTTTTTATTTATTTCAAAAATGAATATCCACAATCATATAAGCCCATTAGATTCGCAAGTTTCCCGCAGATTTACGCAAATTTCAAAATGGCTGTTAAGGTTGTTTCCAACGCAGATTAGCGCAAATCAGCGTATGAATCAGCGGGAATCAGCTGAAAAAGTGCCATGTAAAAAGGCTCGGAACGTTGCCATTGAATAGCTTTTTACGATAGTGGATATCCGTTTATTATCAAAACCTGCTCTCTTACAAGGAAAGCAGTTTGTTAGCTTACTACAAGGTGTATTTCATTCCAAGATTAAAGTTGAAGTCGAATTGGTTCAACTGTAAATCGTTGAGAAATCCTGTCACTTTGGTTGGAGTAAGGCTGTGAAGGTATGCTGCACTGGCTGTCAACCAGAATCGTTCATTAATCTTATATCCGCCTCCAATTTCTACTCTTCCTCCTAAATTAAAGGAAGAATAGGAAGAAGTGCTTTCCACGGGAGGTTGTTCCACTATTTCACCGGAAATATTAAGGGTTGGATAAATATATTCTGCACTTAAAAGAAATGAAGAAACAATTCCAATATTTCCAAATCCAAAAATGCGGTTTCCGTAGTAGTATCAAATTTTTACTGGTATCGAGAGATAATCAAAGCGATACTCGCTGTTTGATGTTCCGAGAGGTTGTCCGAACCTGTCAGTAAAAATAGTGGACTGCCGAAACCCTCGTTGATTAAACAGGATATCGGTGCCAAAGCTGAGTTTGTTTTTCAGTATGTACTCATAGGTAAGCCCTCCAAGAAAGCCTAGGCGCAATGTTGGACTTCCAAACACCGCGTTCGAACTAATCGAACTGCTGTTGGTGCCAAGGTTAATACCCAGTAAATGCGTCTGTGCCTGAACTCCAAATCCGGCAAGTACAAAAAGAAATAACAGTGTTTTTTTCATGCTTGTTTTTTAGCACTCGGCTAACGTATCTCTTAAATTCATTAGTATTACTTCATGTGATTTTTCGAAAATTGAATTTAACATCTTGATTTCCGAAGGATGTCCACAAGGATAAATATGGAAGCATCGTAGATAGTACACTTTTCAGTTTCCCTCAGATGTTGTGATTTATTCAAAAAAATTAATGAATGTCCACAATCGTAAAAGCCCTTTAGATTGGCAAGTTTCCCGCAGATTGACGCAAATTTCAAGATAGCTGTTAGGGTAGTTCGCAACGCAGATTAGCGCTAATCTGCGTATGAATCGGCGCAAATCCGCGGGAAAAGTGCGATTTGGAGAGCTTGGACAATGACCTTTGAATAGCTTTTTACAAAAGTGTATATTCTTTCTTGTTAAGTCTTTTAATGGGAATAAGCTAAATTAGTTAGAAATTAGTAGCATGTTTTTAATTTATTTAGAGTTTTTATATTTAGATTAAATTTCTATAAATTGCTTTCTTTTATTTTAAATATACGTGAGTTAATTATTGGATTGGCTGTATTTTATTATTAAAAGTGATTGTGTTTATATAAAGAAGGGTTGCGGTAGTCTATATTGATAAATCTGATAATCATAAATATCAAAGCAAAATCTCCTAACAGCCCAAAGTTTTTAAAGCATTAGAAGTAGCACAAGGGCTTAGTTGTAAATTATTAACAATATTTAAGCCGACAGTTGGCTTGATTCTTTATTATTTTGTAGAGATGTTTGTAAGTATAAAATTAATTAACATTTCGGTTGTCATTTTTTTGATAATTATTCCGTTATCGTTAATGGCTCAAACTGACCCCTATGTGGTGTCAATCCGAATGATGGAGCAGCTGGTAAACATACAGCAAGACGCGCGGAATCTTGATCGTATGGTGGATAAGGCCTTGTATTTGTCGTACAACACAGAGCTAATTAACCGCTATACAGAAAGGAAGAATCAAGCAGAAGCCATCTTGGACAATCTCCGAGAAATGTCAACGCAGTATGAGCGATTGATAGAGAAGAATCCTTCAGAAACGCTTTTTCACCAAAACATCATTACTATTAGTCTTACGGCTTTGCACGTTTTGAGCCAGAAGGATGATTATTATTCCTATCTAAAAACAGTTAACAAAACGTTCAATCGTCAGTTTTTTACTGAAGTAGGTAGCGGCACTTTTCGTGCGTACGAATCTGACTTTGCTGAAACCTATAAGTCCACCTCTCTGAAATGGACGCAATTAGAGACCAACTTCATGACAACTGCCAACAGAAGTGTTGAAAAGTTGAGTCGTAGTAAGCATAGCAGTCCGGAGTTTAACGTTAACAAGCTAATCTTTCTTTCCTATAAAAATAAAGACCGTGCACAGTTGATGAGCCAAGCTGAAAAGCAAATGGCGGATTTTCAAAGCATGGCCGACACACTTCGGACCGCAGAAGTAGCTCAAGGTATCGATGTGCTGAAATCCTGGATGTCGCAATGGCAACAACAGGCCGGAAAAGACAGTGTAGCCGCTGAATTACTTCGCCAACTGATAACTTCAGATGCGCCGGAAGTAAGTATTTGGGCTAAGAATCGAATCGAAACCGGAGATAGAAGTAAACGTGAGCAAATAGATACTCGCCTTGTAACCATTGAAATTCCTGAAGCAAGGAATTTCATGACGTGGCATACCCTTAAAATGACCCGTTATAACAATCTAAAACGGCAGCAGGAGGATTGTTTAGAACTTGTAGAAACAGATACCCTTTGTACGGCCAATCCATTGGTTTTAAAGAAACTAGCGTTTGATGCTTTTGATGGGCTCACCCTTTTGGAATTCGATATATGGGAAAATTGCGCATCTAAAGTTCAGTCGAAAGTTGGGGCTGCTTATCCGGATATGGCCTCGATGATGAAGGTAATCAACAGCCAGAATAAGGGGGTTGATAAAGAAAATCTTAAGATGTTTGGCAAATATCTGACCTCTGCACATCGCCTTGTTTTTCAACTTCGTTACACCCTTCAGGGCTTGAATTTGCTCATTAAGTCGAATCCTGAAATTGCTTACTACCGACTACTTCGGTATAAAACGATTTCCGCACTTTTATACTTAGAGAAACACGCGCCGGATTTCTGCAATATGCTGCAGTATTATAAAACTGAGGATAAAATCAATCCTGAGCTTATCGTTAAAATCCGCACTGATTTCGAGAATACCGGTTTAGATCCGTTGATTCAAGCGGATGAAGCTTGGTTTACAGCTAGAAATCGAAAAGATATGCTGCATGCTTTAGCTCAAATTGAGCGTGCACTGTTTCTGGAGACGCCTGATAAGGCACTTTTGTTACTTACTCAATTGGAGACCATTGTGCCTGAAAATTGTCTGATTCAAGGCGAAATCGACCCTAAAGTGTTGATAAATCTCTATCGCTGTCAAGCTTATTTGCGGATGCGAAATACCCGCGAAGCGAAGAAGCAACTTCAGGTCATCGGTATATACAATTACACCAGCCTTTGGATCAAGAAACTCAACTTGCAACTCAGGGTTATCGAAAACGAACAAGCTGCTCAATACCTCGCCCAATGAAAAGAATCAACACCTTATATGTCCTGCCCCTTGCATTGTTAAGTTTAGCATCGTGTAAGAGTAAACAAATGCGTTACCTGCCGGAGTCGCCACCTTTGTTGTTTATACCGCCAGATGAGGTGAATGTAGCCTACCAAAGTGCGCCACCCATCATGATGTCTCAGAATGTTATACTCACTAAGAGCATCACCGGTTCGCAATATTTCAAAATTGCCATACCTCATAGTGTGGATCAAACAGGTCGGGCCAATGAGTTGCGCAAGGTGCTATCGGATATTTTGTCTACCGAATTGTTTGAAACAAAGCGCTTCAATCTCATGGACAGAGGTGAATTATCGAAGGTTGAAGATATGTCGGCAGAGCAATTGGTAAAGACCAATCGTACCATAAAAAAGTATGCGATGGCGCAACCTAAGCCGGAAGATACCACCCAAGTACAGGCACCGGGAAAACCTGAGTTGACTGAAGAGATTACTGAAGGCAATAACGACTCAAAAAATACGGCTGAGGAACTTCGAGTGAAATATTCACTTTATCAGGAAGGAGCCATTAATCAAAGCAAGATGCTTGAAGCGCTGAAGAATTATTCTGATGGGGTTCTGCTTACTTACATCACAGCGTATCAAGTGAGTCCAGAGGAAAACAAAGGGAAAATGGACATTGATTTCAGGATTGTGTCCACTGCATCACCGGAGAATCCGATGACATTGTTTGCTGGAAATGCCAATTTGAACTTCAGCCTACAAACCGGTTCTGTGGTGCTCGATCGGAAAGACGTGTCACGAATTGCTCAGGATATCCGCAATCGTTTCCCGAATCCGGATTTGAGCCAGAATTGGAAAATTATATCGGTACGCGATCGGATGATTACGGTTAATGCAGGAAAGAAAGACAACGTTTCACAAGGGATGTTGGGCTTTGTGGTAAAGATTGAACAAGACAACGGCATTCGCCGTATTGCTTACCGCGCCAAATTTGTGGTGATGGAGGTGTTTCAGGATAGTTTTAACGCGGAGTTAGTGGTAGATGAAGAAACAGCTGAGCGCGATGAGTATATTTTACGCACCATCTCTCGCGATGAGCCTATTATGATGAAGTAGCATTTTGTAGTAGCTATTTTACATGATTGGCTGAAACTCCATAAGAAAGGATTCTTATCGTCTTTTCTTATGGAGTTTTTCTTTTTATGGACGTTATTCAACTTACTGAAATCGGTTGTTTATTCCTAATTGGTTTACCTGGTTGCGTTTTAACATTCAGCTGTAAATTAAAGAAAGTACATATCCTTTTAATAAAACAACCTACAAATACAAAGTCGTTCTATCCTTCGCCTTTATTTGCCAATTGTCCACATGCTGCATCAATGTCTTTACCACGGCTTCTACGAATGTTGACGATAATATTGCGACGTTCCAAAAATCCAGCAAAAGCTTCCAGTCGGTCTTCGCCAGTATTCTTAAAATCGGCCTCTGCAATAGGATTGTACTCAATAATATTCACTTTGCACGGCACGTTTTTGCAGAATTCAGCCAGCTCGCGGGCATCTTCCACACTATCGTTAAAGTTGTGAAACACTATATACTCGAACGTTATCCGGGTTCCGGTTTTCGCATGAAAATATTTCAGGGCTTCAGCCAGCGCTTCCAGGTTATTGGAAGCATTAATGTTCATGATTTGGTCACGCTTGGTATCATTGGCAGCGTGTAACGACAAGGCCAGGTTGAACTTCACTTCGTCGTCGGCCAATTTCTTAATCATCTTCGCTACGCCTGCAGTGCTCACGGTAATTCTGCGTGGCGACATGCCCAATCCGTCGGGCGATGTAATGCGTTCTATGGATTTCAGCACATTTCCGTAATTCAACAGCGGCTCGCCCATGCCCATGAATACGATGTTGCTCAATGGCAGCTCGAAATGCTTTATCGCTTGTCTGTTCAATTCTACTACCTGGTCGTAAATCTCGTCGGGATTGAGGTTGCGTTCGCGGTCTAAATAGCCGGTAGCGCAAAACTTACACGCCAGCGAACATCCTACCTGAGAGGACACGCAGGCGGTCATGCGGTCGTCGGCAGGAATAAGTACGCCTTCGATAAAGTGGCCATCAAACAGTTTAAAGCGGTTTTTGATGGTGCCATCCTGGCTGTATTGGCTGTGGTCGGTACTGATTGCGTTAATGCTGTACTGCTCAGACAAGGCTTTTCGTAGTTCCAGCGACAGGTTAGTCATCTGTTCGAAATCCGTTGCCGATTTCTTCCACAACCACTCATGCACCTGGCGAGCACGAAAGGCGGGCAGTTCAAGTAGTTTGAACTGTTCGGATAACTGGCTGAGTTCTAAACTGCGAATGTCGGTTTTCACGCTGCAAAGGTAGGGGAGAAGGCGGGAAGGCGTATCTTTCGCCCGATGTTGTTTGATGATGCTTACTTCATGCGGGAGGCGCTCAAAGAGGCGCAGTATGCTTTTGAGGAAGATGAAATTCCGGTTGGAGCAGTAGTAGTTTTGCGAAATCGGGTGATTGCCCGCGCCCACAACCTGACTGAACGTTTACACGATGTAACGGCCCATGCGGAAATGCAGGCCATCACGGCTGCTGCCAATCATTTAGGTGGAAAATACTTGGTGGATTGTACGCTTTATGTAACCTTAGAGCCGTGTGTGATGTGCGCCGGTGCGCTGTACTGGAGCCAGATTAGCCGGGTGGTTTACGGGGCTGCTGATGTTAAGCGTGGTTTCAGCCGCTTGCATGATCCGTTGTTACACCCAAAGACAGAGGTCGTTGACGGAGTTATGGCGGAAGAATGTGCGGGTTTAATGTTGGAATTCTTCAATCGGTTGAGGCGATGAAAGCCTGGCTTTTGGCCCTTGTTAGTGCTTCGTTGCTAACATTTAACGGCACGGCTCAATCGGTGCAAGTGGTGGACATCGAAGGGTTGTTTCGCAGGGTTAATTCGGCTTCGGATAGCCTGTATGTGGTGAATTTCTGGGCTACTTGGTGTAAGCCATGCGTCGAAGAACTTCCCGATTTTAAAACAGTCCAAAAGGAAATGAAAACCCAACCGGTGGTTTTTCTCTATGTCAGCCTCGATTTTAAAAGCCAGCTCAACAGCCGAGTTTTGCCCTTTTTGAAGAAGCAACCATTAAATGAAGCGTTGTTATTATCGTCCGGAAATCCGGATGCGTGGATTAATCGCGTAAGCCCGGATTGGAGCGGGGCGATTCCGGCCACTATGTTTTGGAAAAGAGGGGAGAAGGTGCACTTCCACGAAGGAAGTTTCACGCAAAAGGAGCTTAGACAGGAAGTTTTGAACGGGTTGAAGTAGGGCTGATTCGCGTTTGCGTTGAGGAATTGAAGTTAGTTTGCATTAGTAAAATAAAGTAGTTTACATTTGTAATGCAAACTATGGTGTATGCTGCTAAAGACCTTAATTGAACAAGTTGTAAAAGAGCAACAATCAGCCATTCAGCGGCAAAAGCGGGTTATTCCCAGAACGGAAGTTCAAGGATTTTTAACGCCATCTTCCGGACATATTGAGGTGATTACCGGAATACGGCGTTGTGGTAAGAGCACTGCATTATTTCAGATTTGGAAGGATTTGAGCGAAGGGGTTTACTTAAATCTGGAAGATTCCCGGCTTTTTGGATTTGAGCTTTCAGATTTCTCCAAGTTCAATGAACTCTTACCTGAGCAAATTCAATATTGCTACTTCGATGAAATTCAAAATGTTGAGTCATGGGAGATTTATATCAGGCAGCTTCACGATCGAGGAATCAAAGTTTTCATTACGGGTTCTAATGCGTCGTTATTGAGCAAAGAACTTGGAACCAGGTTAACAGGCCGTCATTTGCGGCACGAGCTTTTCCCGTTTTCTTTCGAGCAATTTTGTGCTTGGAAAGAACTTGCCCAGACGCAAGAGTCGTTTGAGGTCTATCTGCAATTAGGTGGGTTTCCCGAGTTTTTGGTTTCCGAACGAAAAGAAATACTTCAAACGCTTTTTACTGATATTTTACTTCGGGATATTGTGGTTCGATATCAAATTAGAAATTCTAAAAGTTTAGTGGATATTGCGTTACACTTAATATCTAATATTGGAAAAGAAGTTACCTACAATAAATTGAAGAATACTTTTCAATTAGGTTCAGCCAATACGGTTTCCGATTTTTTAAAATGGTTAGAAGATGCTTATATGTTCTTTTTTCTACCCAAGTTTAGTTGGTCTTCTAAACAATCTTTGGTGAATGCCAGAAAAGTTTATGCCATCGATAACGGGATGATTAATGCCAATTCAAAAAGTTTTTCAAGTGATTATGGCAGAATGCTGGAAAATTGGGTTTTTATCCAGCTTAGAAGAAATTCTTTGTATGAAATATTTTACTTTAAGGAGAAGCATGAATGTGACTTTATTGTTTTTAAGGATAGGGAATGCAAACAAATTATTCAGGTTTGTTGGGTGATTAATCCAGATAATCAGGAGCGCGAGGTTAATGGAATGATGGAAGCATTAAAGTTTTTTGATAAATCAGAAGGGATTATCGTCACGATGAATCAAAAAGATCGCTTAGTATTTCAGGATAAAGTGATTGATTTAATTCCGGCGATTGAGTTCAAAGGATAAATGGTCAATCGGATATGTACGGTGGTAAAAGACCTTCACCTAAACAAGTTTCCCGCAGATTATCGCAGCAATTAGCGTAAATCCACGGGAAAAGTGCAGCTTAGAAAGCTTAAATAAGGGGTGTTACTTCGTTTTTTACAATGGTGTAAAAACCTTCCCTTTCATTCTTTTTTATTCGCTTAGTGTTTAACCAATTTCGATACCTGAAGCAATTTACCTTCATTATTCATTAACTGCATGATGTAAATCCCTTGTGGCCGCGAGGAAATATCGAGTTGCTGAGTCCAGTTTATTTCCTCCAATAGTCGTCCATTAAGGTCATAGAGCTGGACTTTACACCAGTCCGAAAGCTGAACTCTACCGTTGGTTGGATTAGGATAAACATTCACCAGCGTTATGCTACTATTTTCCTTGACCGAGGTAGTACCACCATTGGCAGTTTTGATGATTTTTCCAGCAGCACCACACGCGTAGCCTGTCCACTCATCAGTGAAGTCGATAGAATTAATCGCGGTAAATAGCCCACTTGAACTTCCTCCACTAGCATCCATAAAAGTTTGACCCCCATCAATTGTTTTATGTAAAACACCCCATCCCCCAACATAACCAACTTTGGAATTGATGAAATCCAGGTTGGTATAATCGTTGGAAAAACGGTGCTGCCATTGACCGCCGCCATTGTAGGTTTTGCCAAAGTATGGCGGGTACCATCCGCAAGTATAAACGGTGTCGGTGCCGGGGAAACAGGCAATATCTTCAAGCACGCTGAACATACTTCCTGTTGATACAGTGGCGGTATCGGTAATTCGCCAATTTAATCCCCCATCGATGGTTTTCAGAATATTTCCTCGTGTACTGGCATAGCCAACATTGGGATTTATCATGGCTATTTTAGTTATATCTACTGCCCATATATAATTTTCCACTTGAGCTTTTACCCAAGTTTGTCCTCCATCAACACTCTTGGCAAGATAACCCAGTTGATTATCGTGAAATCCTCCTACCCACAGCACTTGTGAATTTTGAACTTCAATTGCGTGAAGGCTTATCGAATCTGCATGATTTAAATATTGGCAAGCCCAAGATTCTCCGCCATCAATGGTTTTGCAAAGAGTACCGGAATCTCCCACAATCCACCCTTCCATCGCATTAATAAACTTCAATTCGTGGAAATCCACGCTCTGACGAGTATTTAATGGGTTCCAAACAAGTCCCCCGTTCCAAGTTCTTAGCACTGTACCACGTTCACCAACAACATAACCGGTATCGGTTGCCGGAAATTGAATCTCATTCAAATGAACTGTAGTGCCGGAATTGAGTACTGACCATTGTGCCTGTGCTAATGAAACGGATAGAAGGAGCATTATTAGTACTTGAATTAGGCAAAAGCCTCCTCCTTTACCCATAGACCTTAGGTTATCAAATTGAAAGGCTGGTCTTTTTTGGGGGATTTTAAGCAGTGGTATCGTGCCGACACTTAGTGATTGGGGCTGAAGTCCAAAGTCGTTATGGCACCCTGAATTTACATACAATTTGTCTTCCATGACTTGAGTTTTAATTTCAAGTCAAAGCTATTGGTGTTGAAAAAACAGGTAAAGGGGGAAATCAGGGAATCAATGGTACTTTTCGCGGATTAACTCTCGAAATGCTGTGGGTGTTTGCCCTGTTTGCAATCGAAAAAAGCGATTAAAATAGGATGGATCATCAAAGCCTAAATGAACAGCAATCTCTTTGATGGAATAATTCGAATGATACAACATTCTTTTAGCCTCTAATACCAGTTGCTCTTGAATCATATCTTTAGCTGATTTTCCACTAGCATTTCGAACGCAATCATTCAAATGTCCTGGAGAAATGGCTATCAGTTCAGCATATTCCTGAACTGTACGGTGCTTGAGGAAATGCTGTTTAATTAAATTTTTGTAGCGAGTCAATAAGTCATTGGTGCCACTGAGCTCTTCTTTTTGACGAAAGCTACGTTTTAGTAAGATCAATAGTTGACTGGATAACAAAGCCAGCATTTCAGGTTTGTTGCACTGATTAGTATGAAACTCTTTCGCAAGCTGATTGATGAGCTGATGAACGTCATTTGTAACATCTTCAGAGATGGCAATCACAGGTGTTGTATTGAAGGGCTCAAAAAACGGGAAAGATTGAATGAAATCTACCGGCAATCCTACAGTTAAAAACAGTTCAGATGTAAAGGAGATAACACTTCCTGTAACGTGTGGTTCGCGTCTCAATACATGAATCTGACCCGGACTCACCGGATGTGCAGAATTCGCGCTCAACTCAAAAGCGCAAAAATCAATTTCATGAACTCCGCCTTTCTCCTCAAAAAATAAAATTTCATAATAATTGTGACGGTGGGCATGGCTAGCATCATAAGCGTGATAACTCTTCTCCAACCGCTCATAGTGAAATGGAAGACCCGCTTCCAGAGATTTTATGAAATCAAACGAAGGGATATTCCGCCCTAAACTCATACTTCATTTTGTGATTGATACAACAAGGTAATTAGTCCTTTAAGTTTAAATGACCTAAATAAAGACTTTAACTTTTCCCTATTTGGTTATTCTCTTGAATAGTCGAGCCTTAAAAAGCCGCTTTGCGCAAAAAGGGAGTTACAAAAACTAAGAACTACAGAAATAAGTCCTTTCAAAATTGGACAAAATTAAGGAGGCCCACTTGCGCATCTTCCTTTCGAAGTCAAGCTACAAAATACGAAAACTGTGTATTTTGAACAATTAAAAATGAATTTCCACCATCGTAAAAGCCCTTTAGATTGGCAAGTTTCCCGCAGATTTACGCAAATTTCAAAATAGCTGTTAAGGTAGTTTCCAACGCAGATTAGCGCATATCAGCGTATGAATCACCGGGAATCAGCGGAAAAAGTGCCATGTACAAAAGCTCGGAACGTTGCCATTGAATAGCTTTTTACGAAAGTGCATATTCGTTTTCAAAATAGGATATAAATAGGGATGCCCACTTGCGCATCTTCCGTTTGAAGTAAAGCTGCAAAATAGCAACACTGCGTATTTTGAACAATTATATAATGAATATCCACAATCGTAAAAGCCCTTTGGATTCACAAGTTTTCCGCAGATTTACGCAAATATAAAGATGGCTGTTAGGGTAGTTTCAATCGCAGATTAGCGCAAATTAGCGAATGAATCGGAGCAGATTCGCGGGAAAAGTGCCATGTAAAAAAGCTTGCTATCTTGCCATTGAATAGCTTTTTACGATAGTGCATATTCGTATTATAAATGAATTATTTCTGCTTTTAAATCTGTGTGAAATAGTTTTTAAGGGCCGATTATGCAAAGCGTTAGAATACTCGAAGAATTAGAGGGAGTAGAAAAAGCAAAAAAAAAGGCCGGAGTGTATCCGGCCTTTTTTTGAACTTGGTAATTATCCGACAACTGCGCGTCCGATGACGATGCGTTGTACTTCGGAGGTTCCTTCGTAAATCTGGGTGATTTTAGCATCACGCATCATGCGTTCCACGTGGTACTCTTTGACGTAGCCATACCCACCATGCACCTGAACAGCTTCACGAGTTACTTCCTGAGCGATTTCAGAAGCGTACAACTTTGCCATTGAGGACGACAAGTCGTAGTTGAGGTCGTTGTCCTTCTCCCAGGCTGCCTTAAGACACAGCAAACGGGCTGCATCGATTTTGGTGGCCATGTCTGCGAGCTTGAACTGAATCGCTTGGTGATGCATAATTTCCTTGCCGAATGCCTTACGCTCTTTAGAGTACTTCACTGCTAGTTCGTAAGCGCCGGAAGCAATTCCCAACGCTTGAGCGGCAATGCCAATACGGCCTCCGGAAAGCACCTTCATGGCGAACTTAAAACCGAAGCCTTCTTCGCCGATGCGGTTAGCCTTCGGAACTACTACGTCTTGGAACATTACCGTATGCGTATCAGAACCGCGGATACCCATTTTATCTTCCTTCTTGCCTACAACCAAACCTGTCATCTCACGCTCAACAATGAGGGCGTTGATTCCTCGGTGACCTTTATCAATATCTGTTTGGGCTATAACAAGGTAAACAGAAGCTGAATTTCCATTGGTTATCCAGTTTTTCGTTCCATTCAATAAATAATGATCCCCATGATCAATGGCGGTAGTGCGTTGTGAAGTAGCATCAGAACCGGCTTCCGGCTCAGAAAGACAGAAGGCACCGATAATTTCACCTTTAGCCAGGCGGGTAAGGTATTTCTGCTTTTGTTCCTCAGTTCCGAAGGTTTCTAAGCCCCAGCAAATCAAGGAGTTGTTGACAGAAACACAAACTGAAGCGGAAGCATCAATTTTGGAGAGTTCTTCCATCGCAAGGACGTAAGAAACCGTATCCATTCCTGCACCACCATACTGTGGATCTACCATGAGGCCCATCATGCCAAGTTCGCCAAGCATTTTTATCTGCTCTGCTGGAAACTTCTGGTGTTCATCGCGTTCGATAACGCCTGGCAATAAATGCGTACGGGCGAAATCCCTTGCTGCTTGCTGAATCATCAGCTGTTCTTCGGTAAAATTAAATTCCATGTGGAAGTATTACAGGTTAATCTTGAATTGTTGGTTTATGACCTATCATATCAGAAGGAACAATCCATTGGTTAAACTGTTCATCGGTGACATAACCGAGGTCGAGGGCGGCCTGGCGCAGGGTTTTATTTTCTTTATGCGCCTTCTTAGCTATTTCAGCCGCTTTGTAGTAGCCAATGTGGGTATTGAGGGAAGTAACCAACATGAGCGAATTCTCCAGGTTCTTATCAATATTAGCGTAATTAGGTTCAAGGCCAACGGCACAGTTATCGTTAAACGACTCACAACCATCGCCAAGTAGGCGGGCAGCCATAAGGAGGTTGAAAATCATTACCGGCTTGAAGACATTCAGTTCGAAGTGACCATTCATTCCACCTACCGAAATAGCAGCATCGCACCCGATAACCTGGGCACACACCATAGTAAGGGCTTCGCTTTGCGTCGGGTTCACTTTTCCCGGCATAATGGAAGAACCGGGTTCATTTTCCGGAATCATGATTTCGCCGATACCGCAGCGAGGGCCGGAGGCCAGCAATCGGATATCGTTCGCGATTTTCATGAGAGCGCAAGCGAGAGTCTTAAGTGCACCTGAACATTCTACTATTGCATCGTGGGCAGCGAGTGACTCAAACTTGTTTTCAGCAGTCACAAAAGGATGCCCGGTGAGCTCAGCAATGTGGCGAGCAACTGTAACATCATACCCATTGGGAGTGTTGAGGCCGGTACCCACTGCGGTTCCACCTAATGCCAATTCGGAAAGATGTGGAAGCGTGTTACGGATGGCCTTCATGCAATGATCTAATTGGGAAACATAGCCGGAAAGTTCTTGACCAAGCGTAAGCGGCGTTGCATCCATCAGGTGAGTACGACCGATTTTCACAACATCCATATACGCTTTGGCTTTAGAAGCCAGCGTATCGCGGAGCAATTTCACTTTAGGAAGAGTGTTTTCCACTATCATTTTGTATGCAGCGATGTGCATAGCCGTAGGGAACGTGTCGTTGGAAGATTGCGACTTGTTTACGTCGTCGTTGGGATTGAGGAACTTATCGGCATCGAGCAAATTACCACCTCGGATTACGTGAGCGCGGTAAGCGATAACCTCGTTGAGGTTCATATTGCTCTGAGTGCCAGAGCCTGTTTGCCAGACTACTAATGGAAACTGATCATCAAGTTTGCTAGCAAGAATTTCGTCACAAACTTGCCCGATTAAATCTGATTTTTCTTGGGAGAAGACCCCTAACTCAAGATTTGCGAGAGCGGCAGCTTTTTTCAGATAGGCAAAAGCGTGAATGATTTCCATCGGCATGCGATGGCCACCAATTTTAAAATTCTCCAAAGAGCGTTGGGTTTGAGCACCCCAGTACTTGTCGGCGGGGACTTTAACCTCGCCCATGGTATCTTTCTCGATCCTGTAATCCATTGGGTTATTCGATTGCGTCGCGAATTTAACACCTGAATAACCCAATGGGGCAGGATTTGAGAAAATTTGGCGAATAGCTGCTTATTTTCTCTTGCGGTCGGTCTCTTTAAGTAAAATTTTCCTGAGTCTCATCGACTTAGGAGTAATCTCGATGTACTCGTCGTCCATGATGTATTCCATGGCATCTTCGAGGGAAAACTCCCTTTTGGGAGCGATGCGGGCATTATCGTCCTTACCGGCAGCACGCATGTTGGTCAATTGCTTTGCCCTAACCAAGTTGACAACGATATCACCAGGGCGGTTGTGCTCTCCCATTACTTGGCCTTCGTAGGTTTCCTCTTGAGGATCAACGAAGAAAATTCCTCGATCTTGAAGTTTATCAATTGAATAAGCCGTTGTAGTTCCTGTTTCCATGGAAACCATAGAACCATTGATTCTACCTGGGATGGTGCCTTTCCAGACATCGAAATCAATCAATCGGTGAGCCATGATAGCCTCGCCCTGAGTAGCAGTAAGGACGGCATTGCGCAGTCCGATAATGCCTCGAGAAGGGATAGAAAACTCCAAATGCTGCATATCTCCTTTGGGTTCCATAATCAGCAATTCTCCACGCCTTTGGGTGGCAAGTTCGATTACCTTTCCAGCAAAAGCTTCCGGTACATCTACTACCAAAGATTCAATCGGCTCAAGTTTATTACCATGCGAATCTTCCTTAAGAATAACCCTTGGCTGACCAACCTGAAGCTCATATCCTTCACGGCGCATGGTTTCAATCAGAATCGACAAATGCAGAATTCCTCTTCCAAACACCAAGTAAGAATCCGGCGACTCAGTCTCCATGATTTTCATGGCCAAGTTCTTCTCCGTTTCTTTGAAAAGGCGGTCTCTTAAGTGGCGTGAGGTTACAAACTTCCCTTCTTTTCCAAAGAATGGAGAAGTGTTGATGGTAAAGAGCATCGACATAGTCGGCTCGTCAATTTTAATTTGAGGAAGCGATTCCGGGTTTTCGTAATCAGAAACGGTATCGCCAATTTGGAAGTCTTCAATGCCCACCAATGCGCAAATATCTCCGCAACTGGCATCACTCACTTTTCTTTTGCCTAACCCATCAAAAACAAACACTTCTTTAACTCTTGACTTCACCACAGTTCCATCGCCTTTCATCAAGGAAATAGGTTGAGTTTCTTTGATCATTCCTCTGTGAATACGACCAATGGCGATTCGTCCTACAAAGTTGGAATAGTCAAGCGAAGTGATTTGCATTTGCAGAATACCTTCTCTTTGCTCAGGAGATGGCACATAATCAAGAATGGTATCTATCAGATAGCTGATATTATCGGTTGGAGTTTTCCAATCTGCCCCCATCCACCCTTGTTTTGAAGAGCCATATACTGTTGGAAAATTCAACTGTTCTTCAGTTGCGTCGAGGTTAAAGAACAATTCAAAAACTTGGTCATGAACTTCATCAGGGCGACAGTTCTCCTTGTCCACTTTATTGATCACCACAATGGGTTTCAATCCAAGTTGAAGTGCTTTATGCAGAACGAATCTGGTTTGTGGCATGGGGCCTTCGAACGCATCCACGAGTAACAATACGCCGTCGGCCATTTTAAGAACACGTTCAACTTCCCCACCAAAGTCGGAGTGACCTGGAGTGTCGATGATGTTGATTTTTGTTCCCTTGTAGGTAACGGAAACATTTTTGGAGAAAATGGTGATGCCACGTTCCCGCTCTAAGTCGTTGTTATCCAGGATGAGGTCACCTGTTTCCTGGTTGTCGCGGAAAAGCTGACAGTGGTGAAGAATTTTGTCCACCAAAGTGGTTTTGCCGTGGTCAACGTGAGCGATGATGGCAATATTTCGCAGAGCTTGTTGCATAAAAAAATCGGCTGCGAAGGTAGTCATTCGCAGCCGATGTTTCAGGTGAAGATTCTGTGAATAGATTAATACAAGGAAATCGGGATGCCTGTAAGGGCATTTTCATAGTAAATACTTAGGAAATAAAGGCCATTCCTAAAGTCATTTAAATCAATGACTTCTGAAAATCTGCCATTATTCAACTTTAGTGTAAACGTTTGCATGACCTGCCCGATTGAATTTGTGACCATTAACTTGGCTTCCGTAGTTCCAGGGTTTTCAAACTCAAGCCTGAACTGTCCGTTGCTGGGATTAGGATAAACTTTAGCGAAGTCTTTACGCGGATTTACCATAATCGTAGGCGACCAAGTAATGCCCTGGATAGTATCCGATTCACAATCGCCATTAAGCACAATTACCTGATACCTGCCAGCGGAATCTAACTTGAGCGCGGTACTATTGAAGTTTGGAATCAATACTCCATTTCGATACCAATTGACTGTATAGGTACCGGCATTGTTAACAAACAAAGAGTCGTTTCTTAACTCCAGCATTGCGGTATCTGGTACAGGGAGAACATTCAAGGCAAATCCGGTTGAAATGGGAGTTGAACAATTGGATTTTATAGAAACCTGATAGTTGCCTGCTTGGTTGGTTGTAACACCGGTGAAGTTTATGACAGAATCAGCAGGAACTGAAATAGGAGCACCATTGAGCAACCAGGTATAATTTAGAGGAAGATTACTGAGGGAAACTACTCGAACTAAGGCGTTGAAATCGGCGCCTTCGCAAAGAGTGGTATCCGATTGTCCCTTAAGCAGGCTCACCTGATCAGAACATTGAACCACAATATTCCGGTTGTTAATATCGAAGAAAACATTGTCCAACCCTTTGATTTTAATTCTTCCAAGCGTAGTTAAAGTAGCTGGAGCAAAAATAGTATCAACCCCATCGTTAGGAGTTGAGTATCGCAAAGTGTCAGGGAAAGTTTGACCGGCATCAGAAGAAAACAATATCATCACATTCTGGCAGTTAACCGGTGCTTGATCAGAACCTGCGACATTCCAGTTGATAATAACCTGTGAGCCAGATTGCCAGGTTTCAGGAGTATTTTGTGAAGTAATTTGGAAAGGGCCGCTTACGCCATCAACATTAACTAAAACAGCATCGTCGCTGAAATTCATTCCACCACCGTTAGCTTGATTATCTCTTAGAGTTAGCCGAAATTTCATTGAACGTCCATAGGAGGCCATAACCTCGCCAACAGAAGTGTTGTTGAGAAGTATGTTCTGCAAACGGGGAAAAGTACGGATAGGATTGGTGGTTGGGTTAAAGGATCTGAATGAAGGGGCATTACCCGTTGGATTAGTTGGAGCACCTGCAGGGCCTAAGTCGTATTGTTCCCAACAATACGTTATGCTATCACCATCGGAATCGTTTCCATTTCCTACAAGTTCAAAAGGGGTGCTTTTAGGGATAAAGAATGTATCGGCAATAGGACGAATGAAAGTAGGCGGCTGGTTATTGGTTGGGGTGCGGCTTGCGCAACCATTGCCACTTCCAACAACAGCGTGGTTATACATCTGCCTGAGTGACTCAATATGAAAGTACGCATCGCTATTGCTCTGGGTATTATGAGAGCCACAAATACCGGCATAAGCCATAATGGTGGTTCCAGAGCCAGGTTCATAAGCATTGTTGGAGCTTCTGTTACCTCCTGCACAACTTCCTTGAGAGCCGTTAAAGGTGTGGCTTCCGCCAAACTGATGTCCTATTTCGTGTGCTACATAATCAATATCGTAAGGATCATTGACTGGAGAACTACTTCCGGTAATACCTCTTGCTTTTGAATTGTTATTGCAAATTACACCGAGACCAGCCAGTCCACCACCACCGGTACTGAACGTGTGGCCAATATCGAAGTTAGCACTACCGATGTACTGCGTTATGATGGTCTGACTTTGATTAATCAGAGTGCCAGCATTGTTATTGTTAAAAGGGTCGGTGCCGGCATTGAGGAAAATGACGGTATCGTTGTTTCCAACTAAGGTAAACTTGATGGCCAGCTCGTCTTCATAAACACCTGACACACGATTGATGCTAGTGACAATTCCGGAAAGAGCCCCTGTTTTTGTGCCTCCATGAAATGTAGCATATTCTCCGGTACAGGCTACTGCAATAGTATAGTCCCGCAAAACTGTACCGTTAGAAATTTGAGTTTTAAATGATCTTTCCGAAGGGTTAACCCCATTGTCGCTATTTCCACTTTCAACTAAGCACCTCGCTAATTCAGCTTTGTCAGCGCTTGGAGTAAAATAGCGTTTGTAATACACAACATAAGATGTTCCGATACCAAGATGGTTTACCGGATCAATGAACCAAGTGTTTTCGCCCATAAGAACCATGGCGCGAAAACCGGTGTAGGTAAAATCAAGGTACGCATTCGCTCTGTTTCCATCGAGTGCTCTGCCTTTGTAGGTTCTGATAAGTGGATACCGGGATTTTAAAGGCTCTTTCAATCGATAGGTTTCCCACATTCTGAAACGCATGAAACCTCCTTCTGGGGTAGGTAATTCCATTTCGAATGTGTCGTTCATGGAGTGAGACATGCTTTCTCTCTGCATGACTTGTTGCATTACTGGTTCATTCAGGGTATAATACTTAGCAGAAGTAGCCTGAATGTTAGAGGTAGATGCTTCAATTGGAGGAGTGGACAATTCTTGCCAAAGTGCTTGTGAATACCCGATTATTGGTGCAATACTGGCGAGAAGAACAACAGTAATATTTTTTAGCATAGGCCTAATTGATTCCTTTAAACCATGAAAATAAAAAATACTTTGAACCTTGTTAACGATTTAATAAAAAAGGGCAGCAAAATGCTGCCCTTCTTATCAAACACTTAAAAATCAACGTTTTCCTGCTACTATTTCATCGACGATGTTAGGGTCTAGGAGGGTTGAAGTATCACCCAGATTAGAGACTTCTCCTTCAGCAACTTTGCGAAGTATCCGTCTCATTATCTTCCCGGAGCGTGTTTTGGGCAAACCCGACACAAACTGAATCTTATCCGGTTTCGCGATTCTGCCAATTTGCTGAACCACCGTTTCAGTAATTTCATCGCGCAACCAGTCCTCATTTTCCGGCTTTTCAGCACAAATTACATAAGCATAAATACCTTGACCTTTAATATCATGAGGATACCCAACGACTGCTGACTCTACCACAGCTTTGTTTTGGTTGATGGCATTTTCTATTTCAGCAGTTCCAAATCGGTGGCCGGAAACGTTGATTACATCATCAACTCTACCAATAATCCGATACAATCCATTTTCATTGCGTTTAGCACCATCGCCGGTAAAGTAATAGCCTTTGTACGTGGCGAAGTAGTTGATTCGGCAACGCTCATGGTCTCCATAAGTAGTACGAATCATCGATGGCCATGGAAACTTAATGCATAAGTAGCCTTCTACATCATTTCCTTCAAGCTCCTTACCATCGCTATCAAGTAAAACAGGCTGAATACCCGGTAGTGGTAAGCCCGCATGAGCAGGTTTCATGGGCGTAACATTGGCTAAAGTAGAAATCATAATTCCGCCTGTTTCCGTTTGCCACCAAGTATCCACCACGGGGCATCGGCCTTTACCTACGTGAGTGGAGTACCAATGCCAGGCTTCTTCGTTGATGGGTTCGCCAACTGAACCTAACACTTTTAGGCTGTGTAAACTATATGGCAAAACGTGATCAATACCGGATTGCATTAAGGAGCGAATAGCCGTTGGAGCCGTGTAGAATACATTCACACCATGTTTATCGCATATCTGCCAGAACCTGCCGGCATCCGGATAAGTAGGAACTCCTTCAAACATTAAAGTTGTAGCACCTGCCAGCAACGGGCCATAGAGAATATAAGTATGGCCGGTAATCCAACCGATATCGGCGGTGCACCAGTACAAGTCATTTTCTTGGTACTGAAAAACATTGCGGAATGAATATTCTGCATAAACCATGTACCCGCCACAAGTGTGGACTACGCCTTTGGGTTTTCCGGTGGATCCGGAAGTATAAAGGATGAATAACATATCCTCGCTGTCCATGACTTCCGGTTCACAGTAAGGTTCTACGAACTGAAGTTCGCGGTGATACCAGACATCGCGCTGAGGATGCATCATGACCGGCCAGCCTAAGCGGCTGACAACGATTACAGACGCTACGCTGGGGCATGTTTCTAAAGCCTCGTCCACAACCCTTTTCACCGGCATTTGCTTAGGCCCGCGGTTCATAGCATCGGCAGTGATCACTACCGTACAGGCCGCGTCGTTTATTCTGTCTGCCAGAGAGTTAGCAGAGAATCCTGCAAATACAACAGAGTGGATAGCACCAATACGCGCACAGGCCAGAACTGCAAACGACAATTCTGGAATCATCGGCATGTACAAACAAACCCTATCGCCTTTTTTTACGCCATTGCGTTTGAGGATGTTGGCCATCTCACAAACCTTCATGTGAAGCTCGCGATAGGTGTATCGAGCAGCCTGTTCCTTGGGGTCGTTAGGTTCCCAAATAAGTGCTGTTCGCTCTGCATTGGTAGGAAGGTGTCGGTCAATGCAGTTTTCGGTGATGTTAAGCTGTGCGTCCTTAAACCAACTTACCTCGGGGCCATCAAAATTCCATTCCAGAACTTGGTCCCACTTTTTTCGCCAAACAAACTGATCGGCTACTTCAGCCCAAAATAATTCAGGCTGGGAGTTTGCCTTTGCTACGGCTTCCTCATAGGCCGCCATGGAGGTGTATTGAAATGATTTCATATCGAAGAGTTTTTTAGTAGTGAAGAAAAGCTTGACCTAATTGACGGTTTTAAAAGCGTCGTGAATTTCGGTTAAAATACAAGGATCATTTAAAGTTGAGGGAATTGATATAGTGAGTTCCAACGGTAAAAACCAATGAAATGCTAAACGAATATGCACTATCGTAAAAAGCTATTCAATGGCAACGTTCCGAGCTTTTTTACATGGCACTTTTTCCGCTGATTCCCGCTGATTCATACGCTGATTTGCGCTAATCTACCGGGAAACTTGCCAATCTAAAGGGCTTTTACGATTGAGGATATTCATTTTGCTATTTCAGAATTTGATGAGGTTGATGGCACCAGTCGATAAGTTGCGCTTTATCAGCCCAAAAAGGTGAAGGGTCTGAGAGACTGGATTCATACTCTTTTTGATATTGTTTCATGATTGTGGTTTTTCAAGAAGTTCAAGCATTTTTGTTAGCAGGGTTCGGGTGGAGAAAGGCTTCATGAAGTAGGCATCCGCACCATTATCCAAGCCTTTTCGGATATCGGTTTCCTTACTTTTCGCGGATAAAAAGGCAATTTTCACCCCTTGATATAGAGCAGAACTTCTGATAAACCGGCAAAGGGAGTAACCATCTTCATCGGGCATCATGATGTCCAAAACAATTAAATCGGGAGTTTCGGTTTTTAGAATCTCCCGGACCTCAGCGCCGTTTCGGGCAATAAGCACAGTAAAACCTTGTTTCCGGAACAAAAATTCTAAAGACAATACTATGTTAGGTTCATCGTCGGCGATTAATACTTTTCTCATAATTTTTATTGGACGATTACAGTTTCTAAAACGGGCAACGTAAAACAAAAACAAGCACCTTGGCCGGGTTCGCTTTCAACAAATAATTTACCACCATGAAGTTGAACAATTCGTTGGCAAATTGCCAGTCCAAGGCCACTGCCGATGGGTTTCTTCAAACCCTGATTAACAGTTTGGTAAAATTTTTCAAATATTAATTGCTGATATTCCGGTTCAATGCCTGGGCCGTTGTCTTCAACCCGAATTTCAAAGAAATCCTGTTGGAGAAAAACTTTCAGCTTTATAACTCCACTGTTTTCAGGCACAAACTTGAGTGCATTTCCAAGAAGATTAATCAGCAATTGAATTATCTTATCGGTATCGGCAATGAGAGGAGGCAAATTAGCTGAAATCATTACTTCTAAGGTAACGTGCTTTCCTTCTTGCAAACCCTTAAGCGAGGCGCGACAATCTTCGATAATATCTGACCAGTAAGTTCTGGATAGTGTTAGTTTTTGTCTGCCAGAATCGTATCGTTCTAAATCGAGTACTTGAGTTATAAGGCGACTAAGCCGCTCAGTATCCCGAACGATTACTTGTAAATATTGCTGGCGATCTGCTTCTTCAAGATCAGGATTATCGAATAAAATTTCGGATAAAGCCCGAATGGAGGTAATAGGTGTACGAATTTCATGGGTTACCGTGGACAAAAAGTCGTTTCTGACTTCATCCTGTTTCTGTAACCGTTGATTAATTATGCTCAGCTCATCCCGAGTTTTCCGCAACTCAGTGGACTTCTTTAACAACTCTTTATTCAGCGCAATGACCTGCTGAGACTCTTTTAAAATCCCCATTATTTCGGTCAATCCAAATTCCTCCTCCCTTGCAACGGATTGCAAAAGAATGCGGGCAGAGGCTGAGCCTAGCGTTCCGGCAAGCAAACGCTCAGCAAACGCCAGCAGGCGCGGATCTGCTATTGGGTTGGCCTCCAAGTCGAGGGCGTGTTTTTTAGCGAAGCCTTTGAGTGCTTGCTCGGCTTGAGCGACTCCCATGAAATTATGAAGTAGATTTCGGACATCCGCCGTATAGGCATTTCCCTGCCATTCATTTGGATTTATTTGTTGCTGTAAATAATCCTGAACATCTACAAACAGTTTAGCTTGATTGCGTTCTTCAATGCTTTGCCCTGAGAAAAGAGAAAACCCAACGAAACAGAGGCAGTTCCAGAACAGGCTCCAAATAACACTGTGTGTAATGGTAGAATAGCCTTCTAAACCAAACAGCGCATCGGGTTTAAGCCATGTAAGGTTCCAGGGGCCGGTTTCAATCCATTGCGCATCGATAATCCCACGACTGGCAAGTGAGGGTAATATCAACGTGTAAGTCCAGATGGCGAAACCTGCCAGCATTCCGGCAAGCGCTCCTTTGCGGCTTGCCTGCTTCCAAAACAATCCGCCAATAAGAGTAGGCAGGAACTGAATGACACTAACAAAAGAGATTAATCCTATGCTGACAAGCGAAGACCAATGACTGATGTTTCGATAATACAGATAGGCTGCGATGATGATAAACCCAATGGCCAATCTTCGGATATTCAAAGCCCACCGTGACAAGTTATGGTCACGTTCGCTACCCGGCCAACCCGCTTTCAGCAGCAGTGGAAGCACTAAGTTGTTGGCAGCCATGTTTCCTAAGGCGGTAGTTTCCACTATCACCATCCCGGTAGCAGCAGCAAATCCACCCAGAAAAACCAACAAGACTACTCCACTGTAACCAGCACTCATGGGAAGTTCCAGAATAAAATAATCGCTTGAGAAGTTGTTTCCTCCGAAATGATCAATTCCAGCTAAAGTCAAGGGTGTTACAAACAAGTTGATTAACAACAAGTACAGCGGAAACAACCATAACGCTTTATCGACATGAGCCACTTGCGTATTTTCAATTACCGCAACTTGGAATTGTCGAGGCAAGACAAACAAAGCACCCATAGAAAGAAAGCTAATCCAAATCCAATCGTCGCGCCTGATGGTAGAGGAAAAATCGAAGAGCTGCCTTAAATCAAGGCGGGCGGAAGCTTGTTGAAGTATATCTCCTGGGCCCTCATAAAGCCAGAAAGTGACCGCTATCCCAACAATCAGAAATGCGAGCAGCTTTATTGCTGAATCTACAACAACGGCACTAACTAACCCGGGATTACCTTCGAGCATATTGCCGCGGCGAGTTCCGAACAACCAAGTAAAGGCGAGTAATACTAATGCTACATAGAAGGCCGTATCCTCGAAAACCGGCTTCGTAGCGGTTTCAAAAGGCGATTCAAGCATAAGCAAGCCAAAGCTTTCTGAAACAGCTTTGAGTTGAAGCGAAATGTAAGGCACGATGCCAATGAGCGATATCAGGGTAACAACTGAGCCTACTGCTACACTCTTGCCGTAACGGCTAGAGAGCAAGTCGGCCAGAGAGCCAATCTGATAGTGTTTACATAAGAGAATCATTCTCCTTAAGAGCAGGGGAAACAACATAGCCCCAATGGTAGGGCCCAAGTAAACCGGGAGATAGCTTAACCCGAAAGAACTGGCGCGTCCAATACTCCCATAAAACGTCCAAGCTGAACAGTAAACAGCGAGAGAGAGCGCATAAACATAAGGGGAACGTAACCACTGGGCTTTGCCTTTTCGCTCCACTCGAAGTGCTAAAACAAAAAGCAATACCCAATAGCCAAGGGCAAGCGCTATCCCCCAACCTGCCTCAACCATCTGCTCTACGTTTACGACTTATCAACGCCAATGCAAGAATCAAGAGCGCCCAAACTGCGAAGAGGTAAAGCAAACTAACAGGCCAGCCGTTGTCAAGGAACTTATCCGACACTATCCCCAACATTGGGAAGTTGAACAGCAGGATGGCCAGTGCCATTATTGCCGTCAATCGCTGGAGATAGAGCCGGTGAAACTTCATCTTACTTTTCAGACCTTAATAGCTGTAAATATTGTCAAAGTTGAACAGCTCCAATGCCGCCCTTTTCTATTATTTATGTGCAGACTTGGAATGTCCATGATGCGCGTGACCGTGAGGTTTTTCGTCGATATCGTCCATAAGATCTGCTTTATGCCGCTCTTTAATCATGGTTGAACCAATCACCCAGGTAATTAAAGCCACCGAAATCGGATAAGCTAAACCCATGTAGATATTGCCGGTACTTGCAACTACTGCCGTTGCAATGAAAGGAGTGAGGCCACCAAACACGCCATTGCCAACGTGATAAGGCAACGACATAGAAGTATAGCGTATGCGAGTTGGGAACAACTCAACTAAGAATGCCGCGATTGGTCCGTAAACCATGGTTACAAAGAAGACCTGAACAAAAACAAGTGCCGAGAGAATGGCCGCATTTTCAAAAGGCACAGTATGGCTCATGATATTGTTCGCTGTATCAGGTTTAAACCCATCCGGATTGCCATACTTCGCCATCAACATGTAAACAGGTAAATAAGCCAGAGCCGCAAGTAACATTCCGGTCATCATAATTTTCTTACGTCCAATCCTGTCTGATAATCCACCGAAATAGACGAAGAATGGCGTGGCAACAACAAGCGCAACCGCAACAATAATGTTAGACTGGGTAAAGTCGATAAAAAGTGATTTCTGGAGGAAGGACAAGGCGTAGAACTGACCGGTGTACCAAACAACGCCCTGGCCGGCGGTCGCGCCAAATAGCGTAAGCAACACCATCTGAAGGTTTTCCTTCTTAGCAAAACTCTCTTTCAGTGGATTTTTGGAGATTTTCCCTTCAGCTTTTAGTCGTGCAAAGGCAGGAGATTCTTCTAATTTAGTTCGAATGAAGTAGGAAAGAATTACCAGCACCACTGAAAGAAGAAATGGAATTCTCCACCCATATTCAATAAACGAAGCATCGTCCATGGAAAACTTGGTAGCCAGAATTACTCCCAGTGAAACAAAGAGCCCGAGGGTTGCAGTGGTTTGAATGAATGAAGTAAAAAAGCCACGGCGATGCGCTGGCGCATGTTCCGCAACATAAGTAGCTGCGCCACCGTATTCGCCTCCTAAAGCTAGGCCTTGTACCATTCGCAGCAGCACCAGAATCAGGGGAGCTATAAAACCGGCAGTGGCATAAGTAGGCAATAGACCGATTGCGAAAGTAGAACCTCCCATTAACAACAGCGTGAGGAGGAAGGTGAACTTACGGCCTACTAAATCGCCAACGCGGCCAAAGACCAATGCGCCGAACGGACGAACAATAAATCCCGTTGCGAAGGTGGCAAGCGTACTGAGATAGCCAATCGTAGGGTTATCGTTGGGGAAGAAATGGCCGGAGATGATAGTCGCCAGGGCACCGAAGATGTAGAAGTCGTACCATTCAATCATGGTTCCCGCTGACGACGCGAAGATGACTTTCCAAATGTTTTGTTTAGTTGACATGGTTTTAATTAAAAATGATGGTTGAAAATGAAAATCAGAGATAAACCATGGCTTGAACCACGATTTCGGAACGTCTTTTTAAGTCGTTGATGTTGGTAACATCAGGTCGGCTTTTGTAATTAATGGTGATTTTAGCATGGTGGCCTTCGAGGAAAAAGTTAGCTCCCGCATCGAAAATGGACACCGGAACCATAGAACCTGAAGCGTCTTTTAGCCCGTCAAATCGTAGGTGGCTGAACTCCAGATAAGGCTGAACCCTGCATTTGTTGCCAAGAAAATTCTTAGGAAGAAGATAGCCCAACTGGCCAAAGAGAATGTTGCCGGTACCAATCAACGGACTGGCATTACCACGTAATGCGCTGCTGCCGGTGGCCGGGTTCAGAATTCCGATATAGCGGACGTACTCTTTACCGAAGTTGTAATTCATCCAAGCACCGTAAAAGGTGACCGCAGTGCCTTTTTCTTTGTTCAAAGGATGGTCGTAAAAGACATCAAGCCCGAAGAGATTTTGTGTATTGTAAACGGTGTCGGTGCCTTGCTTTATCCAAGTAGCATTTTGGTTAGTCAGAAATCCTGCTCCAACATTGAAGACATTTTTTGAACCGAGGTAAGAACCCACGGTGAATGGTAAAACATTCGCCTCTTTATCCTTGAAGAAGTACTGAAAATAACCCTGATACATTTTGCTGATGTTTCTCGGGTTGTATTGGGAACGAATGGTGTCTAACGCACCCGCAGTGTTGGTGGCAAATGGATCGTTAACCGAAACGCGGTAATCAAGGCGACCCAACTGACCTTTCGCATAAACGCCTAAAAACCGGGCAAACTGATCCGAACCATCGATGTTTGGCCAATTGAAAATCGGAGCGTCAATGCCCAGGAAGTTTAAGGTAGAAGCCGAATTCATCCGCGTTATACCATTCCAGTAATGAAGGCCGGCCCCTATATACAACTGACTTCCATGGCTGACTTTATATTCCGACCAAGCATCATGAATAAACAGTTGAGGTTTTTTGCCATCGATGGCATTATAACCACCGGCTACTGCACTCTGGTTGTTGATTCCAAAGTGAGTAAGTATCAGAAAACGGGGAGAAATTTGGGTATGAATTAACATTCGAGAACGACGGATTCCAAAGTCGAAGGAATTCTCAACGGGATTGTTTAATCGCATGGATCCGGAATTATTCTCGCTGAAGTGCGCCCACACCTGATGCCAGGTGACAAAGCGGATAAACTTACTGCCGTCTTCTGTTAGCTTCAGCTTAATGCCGGAGCCATACAAATCGGAGCCTTGCGCTGAAACCTTCAGGCAGTTAAAAACTGCCAGCAAGCCGAAGAAAAGGACAAACAAGGTTCGTTTCATGGTGTGTTCGGTGTGGGTTGGTTCTGTTCGATGCCAGCAATTCAGTGCTTATTGAATTGCTGATTCGAATCTTGACATTTTAGATGAAACGGTCAAAATGTCTGTATATAACTGTTAGCCCACTATAGTTGTGCTATTCCCGGAAGCGTTCCCAGCGAATGAGCATGAACTTATCTCCCAGTTCCGTGACAATCATCCCCGCACCACTCAAGTTTTCCTTGCTGGCAAAAAACTGAGCTAATTCATTTGCCGTCAATATTTTATAAGTAGGATGATAGGCCATGTTCTTAGGCCGATGGATGTTGTACTCCTTCACCCACTTCATCACAGAAACATGACTGATTCCCAGCAGCCGTTCAATCTCCCGATAACTCAACCCTTCGATGTAGAGCTGGAGTGCCTTCGTTACATAATACGTATCAATGCGCTTTCCCAGCTTGTCCACCGTGAAGTAATACCCACAATCTGAACATTTAAAACGCTGCCTTCCACCTACAATACCGCTTTTTACATGCCGGAAAGACGAACATTTAGGACAAGTCTTCTGCTGATCCATCATACCTATAGTTGATTAGCATAAATATAGGTAATTAGCATTAATATGCAGAGTTGGGGTATGTAATAGCTTAAATACAAAAGCACACACCCAAAAAAGAGGCTTAAGTAATGCCAAACTGTATCACACAAGAACAAGTACTGAATCATAATGAAATGACGCCCCCATTTTCAGCAATCCATTTCGGATAAAATCTTCACCAACAATACTCAAAATGATAAATTCGCAATAAGATTCTAAGTCAAAATTCTACTTCAATATACCGCCCAACTGCATCTTCCAAAAGCACATCGATAAACGAGCCTCATTCCAATCATGATAATCCATAGCCTGACCCTCCAAAACTTCCGGAATATTGGCAAAGAACAAACTTTCCAATTCAACCATCATTTCACTGTTGTTATTGGGGTTAATGGCAAAGGAAAATCAACCTTGCTCCATGGATTGAGAATAGCCTGCGGCTGCTTTATGCTCGGTTTGCCAAAGAACGAAGTGAAAAACCGAACGATTCAAGAAGAGGAGATTCACCTTGAGGATACTCCCTTCACGAAATCATAGAAATAGCAAGACTATGAGCTATTCTATCCCTATTTTACCTCTTTCACAGGAGTTAGAAACCAAAGCTGTACTTAAAAAAGCGGCTTTGGCACACAAGGCACTTGCAGAACTGAATGGGGTATCAGAGAGCATCCCCAACGAGGTTATCATCCTCAATACCTTGTCGCTACAAGAAGCAAAAGACAGCTCGGCTATTGAAAACATCATCACCACCCACGATGAATTATACAGCAGCGATAGTCTTGCCCTTCAATTTGCCAGTACTGCCGCCAAAGAAGTACACAATTATGCCAACGCCCTCCGAAATGGTTACCAAGAAGTAATTGAAAGAGGCATGCTTACCAGCAATATGATTATTTCAATACAAGAATTGCTGGAAGAAAACAAAGCAGGGTTTCGCAAGTTGCCTGGTACTGCTCTTAAAAATGAGCAAACAGGTGAAACCGTTTATACTCCACCTCAAAGTCATGATGAGATAGTTGCTTTTATGAACAATCTAGAAGCTTTTATCAATGATGACAGCCTTTCTGAACAAGATCCACTGGTAAAAATGGCGGTTATCCACCATCAGTTTGAGAGCATCCACCCTTTTTATGATGGCAATGGTAGAACAGGTCGTATTATTAACATTTTATATCTAGTAAAAGCGGGACTCCTTCGTTTACCTATTTTACACCTCAGCCGGTATATTAACCAGCATAAGTCCGAGTATTATCGCTTGCTACAAAGTACTCGAGAAACCGAAAAATGGGAACCGTGGATACTGTTTATGCTGGAGGCAATTTATCAAACGTCCATGCAGACCACTTCCATGATTCGGCATATAAAAGGCTTGATGCTAAATCATAAGCAAGAAATAAGAAGTAAGCTGCCCAAGATTTATTCACAAGACCTTATCAACAACTTATTTAAACATCCTTACACAAAAATTGACTTTGTTGTTAACGACCTCCATTTAACTCGTCAAACCGCATCTAAACACCTTAATCAGTTGGTTGATTTAGGCATTTTAACTCTTCATAAATTGGGGAAAGAAAACTACTACGTTAACAATGCCCTTTACGAATTCCTATTTCATGCCCCCGAACGCTTTAAGTTTGACGAAAGCAAAAACTTTAACCCATCACCTTCATCATGTTAACAAACCGAATAAAAGTTAACATGTCACTTCTCTTGAGTAAAAGAAATCGAATAATCTTAACCTGTAAACAAGTAAGGATTTGTTTAAACCCCAAGAAGAAATTGGAAGTAAAAAACTGATAAATAAAATTTTAATTCACCGCTTTCCGAGACTTTCCAAAACTCTTAACTGCCTTAATCAAAGCCTTTCCCGGCACCGCACCAAACTGCTTCGACCCAACAAATCCATCCCAACTTTTTCCCCGAAACCCCACCAACCCCCAAGACCCGGTATAAACCAAAACAAGCAATCCCCATTCTTCATTATCCATTCTCCATTCCCCATTCTCCATTCTCAATTATCCATTCTCAATTATCAATTCCCCATTCGCCTTACCTTCGCACCATGTACGAAAGGTTGATAGACGCAGTGCGACCGCTGAATAAACCGGTTATTCTCATCCTTAATGGCACCGATGAACAAGCCTTGCTAACGGCAAAGAAACTGATTCTGGAAAATCTGGCCGAAGTAGCCGTCGTCGGTCATGTAGCCGAAGTATCCATTGCTTGTTACAAACTGAAAGTGAACGATGCCGCCCTCTACGGAATCCTTCATCCCGACACCTACCCCTGGCGGGAGGCACTCATCGACCGGCTGAAACAGGATTATCCCGAAGAGTCTGGCAAAGCCCTCAGCAAACGCCTTCGCGAACCCCGCACTTTTGGGAGACTGTTGCAGGAGCGTGGCGAAGTGGACTTTCTGGTTGAAGGCGACCAAATCCTCCCTCGCGACTGATGTATCAACTGCGTACCGACACCATCGCCGCCCTGGCGACTGCGCCAGGCACTGGCGCCATCGCCGTACTACGCCTCTCCGGACCGGAAGCTTTTCCCATTGTAAATCGCCTGTTTAAAGGCAAAAATCTGCTGGGTCAAGCTGCTAACACCATCCACTTCGGACGAATTATCCATCGTGGTGAAACCCTAGACGAAGTGCTCGTGAGCCTCTTCCGTGCGCCACATTCGTACACCAAAGAAGACGTTATCGAGATTTCCTGCCACGGTTCCCCCTTGATTGCCGGAAAAATCCTCCAAGCCCTCCTCGACGAAGGTGCACGCCTAGCAGAGCCGGGCGAATACACCTTCCGGGCATTTGCTCGTGGCCGATTTGCCCTCAACGAAGCAGAGGCCGTCGCCGACCTCATCGCCGCCGACTCCGACATGGCACACAAACACGCCCTCGGTCAATTGCGCGGCGGCTTCACCCGTATGCTCAGCCAACTTCGGGAAGAGCTGGTCCACTTCGCCTCCCTCCTCGAACTCGAACTTGACTTCTCCGAAGAAGACGTCGAATTTGCCGACCGCCGACAGTTGCTGGCCCTCATTCAACGCATCCGCAGCACCATCCGCGGGCTGAGCGATTCCTTCCAACTGGGACAAGTGGTGAGAGAAGGCGTGGCTACCGTAATTGCCGGGAAGCCCAATGCCGGCAAATCCACCCTGCTGAACGCATTATTGAAAGAAGAAAAAGCCATCGTCTCCGAGATTCCCGGCACCACCCGCGACGTCATTGAAGACGTGCTACAACTGGGAGGGTACAAATTCCGCTTACAAGACACCGCCGGATTGCGTGAAGCCGCTGATGCTATCGAAGCAATTGGTGTAAGTAGAAGCCAGGAGAAAATCCGCGAAGCCGCCCTGCTTCTCTACGTTTGTGACCTCAGCGCCACCACCCTCCCGGAAATCGAAGTCGAGTTGAACAGCCTTGGTCATCCAGACCTCCCACGTTTGGTAGTAGGCAACAAAGCCGATTTATTGACTGAAGAACAGTTGAAGCCGTATCGGGAAGCAGGCGTTTATTGCGTCTCAGGCTTACAAGGAGAAGGACTTCAGGAGCTGGAGCAAGCACTCGTGAAAGCGGTAGAAGCACTCGGACAAAATGGGGAAGTCACCCTCACCAACCTGCGTCACGTACAAGCCCTGAACGCCACCGAAGAAGCCCTGAGCAGAGCCGAAGCCAGCCTCAGCAACGGCACAACCGCCGACTGGATTGCCCAAGACATCCGCCAAGCCCTCCACCACCTCGGCCTCATCACCGGCCAAATCACCACCGACGATTTACTGGAGAACATCTTCAGCAAGTTTTGTATCGGAAAGTAACTGAGTAAAACATACCTATAAGAAAACTTTACTAAAACAAAGCTAAAGCCCTGTATTAAGGGCTTTTTTCATTTTTACCCTATCAGTATTTTAACTGTTTACTATCTGTTTATTTATGGCCTATTTGTACCTTATTTGTACCTTTGAACCATGAGGTACAAATTTCAGGGGTTAAGCCCTTATTTTTTGATTCATTTTGACACATCAGGACACATGATGACACAATAAGACACAATAAGATACAGCCATGAGTTCTAATATTAAAGTGCAGCGTATCTGCAAGCATTGCGGAAATGAGTTTACAGCCCGAACCACAGTTACCCTTTACTGTTCACTTAGATGTTCGAGTTTAGCCTACAAAGCGAGAAAGAGAGCCGTAAAGGTTGAGGAAAGCAACAAAGAGACCCAGCGCATAAAAACCCAGCCTATTGAGCAACTTAAAGCCAAAGCATTCTTAAGCATTGCAGAAACCTGTAAACTGATAGGCATAAGCAGAAGTACAGTTCACAGAATGATAAGCAAGGGAGAACTAAGCAAGGGGAATGCAGGGAAACGGGTAATTATCAAAAGAACAGACCTCGAAAATCTACTTTTTGAACAACCAACCCAAAAATCACAACTGTTATGATCAAGGTAAAACTAAGGCAGAAGAAAATTTCCGGTGAAAGACAAAGCCTATATCTTGACTTTTACCCGGCGATAAAGCACCCTGATACTGGACAGCTTACCCGGAGAGAGTTTTTAGGACTCTATGTTTTTGATAAAGCGAAAAATCCTATTGACAAACAGCATAACAAAGAGACCTTACTTCTATCTGAACAGATAAGGCAGAAACGGGAAAACCATTTGAACAAGCCCGAAATTTATACAGGTTTCGAGAAAGAGCAGTTGAGAATCAAGGAGCAGGGCGAACTAAACTTCATTCCGTATTTCAAAGCCCTTGCCGACAAACGCAAAGCCAGTAACCACGATAACTGGGTTTCAGCATACAACTACCTTGAAACATTTACAAAGGGAAATTTGAAGTTTGCCGACCTCAACGAAAGGTTTTGTAATGAGTTCAAAGAGTATTTACTCACTACCAAAAGCAATAAGAGCAACAAAGTAACCCTTGCCCAAAATTCAGCCGTTTCCTATTTCAATAAACTGAAAGCAGCTTTGAAGCAAGCATACAAAGAAGGGTATTTGCCCAGCGACCTGAACAGCAAAATACAGCCCGTTAAACAGGCAGAAACACAAAGAAACTTCTTAACCATTGAGGAACTGAACAGCCTCGTAAAAACGGAATGTAACAACCCTTTATTGAAACGTGCAGCCCTGTTTTCAGCCCTCACAGGGTTGAGGTTTTCGGATATTAAAAATCTTGTTTGGGGCGAACTGGAATACATTGAGGGCAACGGGTATTTTATACAGTTCAAACAGCAAAAAACAAAAGGGGTTGAAATGATGCCTATTTCCGAACAGGCTTACAGCTTGCTAGGTGAATGCAAAGAATCAACCGACAAAGTATTTGAAGGGCTTTCTTATTCAGCTTATGAAAACAAACGCCTTTCAAATTGGATTAGAGCAGCAGGGATAACAAAGGATATAACCTTCCATTGTTTCAGGCATACGTTTGCCACCTTGCAATTATCAGAGGGAACGGATATTTACACCGTTTCCAAAATGCTGGGACACCGTGAGCTAAAAACTACACAGGTTTACGCAAAGATTGTAGATAAGACCAAAAGGGAAGCAGCCGACAAGATAAAACTAGAGTTCTAAGATGGATTTAACAAAAGCAGGGCTTACAGAGTACTTACTCAAACTTTCAAAATCAGACGGGTACACAGCACTAAAGCCTTACTTGAATAGAATTTTGAAAGAGGCCGACTTACAAGAAATTCCCAAAAACGAAATTTATCTTATTGTATATCACATTTGTAAGGAACATAAAACCCGATTTTGGAATGAGTATCACCGGAGAGAAATAACAAATTGGCTTAAAGACTCCCGTATCATTGATTTATCCGGAAATTTTGACACAATTTGGGCAGAAGAAGAAGTTTATTCTATTGATGAACTCACAGAAGCAAATCCGGATATTGCTTCTTTAAACGAGCAAATCTTACTGAATGGTTCAAAATCGATAAAAGTACAAGATAAGTTCTTCAAGGTTTATAGTGCCCAGCTCTATTTCATACTTACACAAATAATTAACGCCAAAAAAGTAGGATCACAAGAAGATGTTCTCTTGAATGGAAGAGAGTATCTGATGACCTACATAAAAGCATACAGAGAAGGCGAAGCCTATTTTAAAAGCCACCATGAAGCCGGAGTAGATATCATCTACAATAACGATAAGAGTTACATCAAGAGCTTGCATTACAACTTCTTTCACGCCCCCTTGCCTCAACAAAAAATAGGCTGGAGCTGGATAAAAGAAAGTTACCCTTTTATTATTTCTCACAAAGGAATAAAGGAATTTGGCTACTATGCTGGACTAGTCAGCGAGGTAGAAGAGCTTAAAGAAAAACACCCAGCTCCATTTGTGGACTTTGATAGATGCGAAGAAAGTCAAGGAAGCCAGCAAACTGAAACGAAAACGGAGCAGGAACAACAAAGCGAAAATGATTTTACCCTTTCCACTATTGAGGACTGGTTATTTGAATTTAAAGAAAAAATGAGTGAAGCAGATTACAATAGTTTAGTTGCAGCTTTAATGCATCGCTTTGATACTGGAATATTCCCTATACTATCAAAACCTATTAAGATAAATGGCAAACCAAACAAAAAGTTGTTCGGCTGGGCTTTGAATAGAATATTTGCAGAGAAAGGCAAGAGGGTTGAAAAGGAACTTTTAATGTTTGCAAAGAAAAATATTTCATTGTTTGCCGATGTTGGATTTGATGAAAACAATATTTTGAAAAGTAATTTGTATAAGTATTTCACTACTAAAACGAGGTAAATAAAGGACACCACCAAAACCACCGAAAACACTTTTTAGACCACCAAAACCACTTTGCTTGTTTGCATCACCGAAATAAATCAAACGGTGTTAGCAAAATGGAAATTACATTTGAATCGTTACCAAAAGCCGTAACTCACTTACAGGAAACTGTAAACAACATCGAACGGCTGTTACTTGAAAAAAGTAACGAAATCCCACAGGAAGCAGACGAACTTTTAACAGTTCAGGACACGGCAAAATTTTTATCGTTATCCGTTCCCACCGTGTACTCATTAATTCACAAAGGCGAATTGCCAGTAATGAAGCGTTCAAAGCGATGTTACTTTTCAAAGATTGAGTTAATCAATTATTTGAAGCAAGGCAGAAAAAAGACGTTGGCAGAAACAGCCAGTGAAGCCGACACCTATTTAAAGAATAAAAAAAGGGGTTAAGCCATGCAGGAACATAGCCAAAACCCCCGTAATTCTTTGAGTAGGAGACAAAGCAAAGATAGTTCACACCTCAACCAACTGAAAACCATATTTCAGTATTTACAAAACAATGTTGCCACCGCTTCAATGGTTGCAGATGCAACGGGTGTACCTCAAAAATGCATTACCCGATACAAAAGAGATTTGGAAAAGGCAGGGCGACTTTGGGAGGTTACCAAAGACACTTGTAAGAAAACGGGGTTTCGTGCCTGGTATCTAAGCACTGACCCAGCCAAAGCACCAAAAAAAACTCCACAACTAACCCTCTTTTGATATGGAACTAAATACAAACTTTGATTTTGATAAGTACGGTATAGGGGTTGAGGATATTAAAACCGAAGCTGAACTATTGATTAAGAAGGGTAACGAAGCCAAAGAAAGTAAGGGGCTATTCACTGTAAAGACGGCAAGCCGTTGGATTGAACAAGCGAAAACCCGACCTATTCCGAAAATGCTTTTTAGTGAATTTTGGTTTGAGGGTGAACTATGTATTTTGTTTGCCGACACCAATTTAGGTAAGTCAATTTTAGCCGTGCAAATTGGTAACAGCATAAGCAGGGGCGAACAAATACAGGGTTTTGAATTGGAAACACCAAAGCAACCGATTTTGTATTTTGATTTTGAGTTAAGCGACAAACAATTTGAAAACCGATATTCAATAAAGTTTGAACAGCATTACGATTTTGACAACAACTTTATAAGGGTTGAAATAAACCCCGAAGCCACCATACCCGAAGCCCAAACTTTTGAGGATTTCCTCAACCATTCATTGGAACGAAGCATTACCGAAACAGGGGCAAAGGTTTTGATCATTGATAACCTTACTTACCTGAAAAATGAAACTGAAAAGGCCAAAGATGCTTTGCCCTTAATGAAACATTTGAAAGCATTAAAGAACAAATACGGGCTTTCTATTTTGGCACTTGCACACACACCAAAAAGGGACTTATCAAAACCAATTACCCGAAATGATTTACAAGGCAGTAAGATGCTAATAAACTTTTGTGATAGTTCCTTTTCAATCGGTGAAAGCCACAGCGACAAAAATTTACGCTACCTGAAACAGATTAAGCAACGGAACACTGAACAAATTTACGATGCTGAAAATGTTTGTGTTTGTCAAATTGATAAGCCCCTTAATTTCCTATTGTTTGAGTTTGTGAATATTGGTAAGGAATGGGAACACCTGAAACAGCACACCGAAAAGGACAAAGAAAACCTGAACGAAAAGGTAAGCGAACTAAAGCAGCGAGGGCAAAGCCTTCGGGAAATTGGGGCTGAACTGGGTATTTCTCACATGAAAGTAAGTAGAATTTTAAATGACTGTAACACCCCGTAACAACTGTAACACCCTGTTACAAGTGTTACACCTGTTACACTAAAGAGGTAAAAAATGAATACTTACAGCCATAATGAACAATTGCCCGAACTTAAATTTGATAAGAAACGGAACAGGGTAAAACTTTGCCCGTGCGGAAAGAATAATAAGGACGGTAAGTTTGTGCCCTATGTAGGACATGAAAACAAAGGGTATTGCCATTCGTGCGGTGAAACATTTTTACCTGAATTGCCAAAGGCTGAACAATGGAATATCCCCCAGTCCAAAGCGTACACCCCCCGACCTGTTACACCTCAACCAAAGCCCGCTTCATTTATTCCCATTGAGGTATTCAAAGCCAGCCTGAAAGCACACGAAGCGAACCACTTTGTAACTTTCCTTATTGACCTATTCGGGATTGAGGTTACCGGCCAACTTATAAGCCGTTATTTTATTGCCACTTCAAAGCATTGGAACGGTGCAACGGTATTTTGGCAGATTGACACCGAGGGCAAAGTAAGAACAGGCAAAATAATGCTTTACAGCCCCGCCACAGGCAAAAGAGTTAAAGAACCATTCAACCATATTAGCTGGGTACACAAAGCCCTTAGACAGCCTGAATTTGAGTTAAAGCAATGTTTATTTGGTGAACACTTACTAATTGATAAAGTAAAGCCCATCGCAATAGTTGAAAGCGAAAAAACGGCTGTTATTGCCAGCGTTTATTTGCCCCAATTCATTTGGCTTGCCGTTGGCAGCCTTACAAATCTGAATGCTGAAAAGTGCAGCGTATTAAAGGGGCGAACTATTGCACTATTTCCCGACCTCAACGGGTTTGAAAAATGGAGCAGAAAGGCAAGGGAACTTTCACACCTTTCCACAATTAGCGTTTCCGATTTACTGGAACGCAAAGCCACCGAAGCCGAAAAGAAACAAGGGTTTGACCTTGCCGACTACTTGATAAAATATGATTACAAAACCTTTGCATTTCCTGAACCCAAAGCCAAAGAGGCAGCCCCAGCCATTACCCCGTTGGTTGATGTAAAAGCGATTGACAAGACAGAGCCTGGTTGCTGTTTCAGCAAGCCCGAACCATCGCAGCCCGAAAGCTGGATACAAGATATTTCCGAACTTGAGACCTACTTTGCAGGGATTCAGCTACCAACCCAGCCCGTAAAACTAAACCACTACAGCACAATAACGGATTGTTCCCTGTTCATAGAAAGCCACCTTTCAACCTTAAGAGCGAATGTAGGTAAGCCTATCTTTCAGCCATACTTTGACCGATTACTAACCTTAAAAACAGAGCTTCAATGAAACAAAGCATCAAAGAGTTAACCCTGATTCACTTAGAAGAATTGGCCTATCAATACGTTGAGGAATGTATCAATAACAAAAAAGAAGTTCCTACTGCATCGGGCAAAATTGTACTGGTAACAGACCGACACCTTCCAACTATTGATTACTTTCTACGAATATGGATACCCAATAAAGGTAAGCCCACTATTCACCGGGCTACTTATTACAGATGGTTGAATGATGAAAGCAACTCCAAAAAATGCGACACTATAAAAAGCATTGAGGAACTGTTTAAAGCCCTAGCAACGGATATTGTAGCCAATGAGGGCAAAGGCATTTTCTATGCAAAGAACCGTCTAGGAATGACCGATAAGCCCTTACTAGAATCAGCGTTTAGAGAACAGCCACTATTTCCCAACGTGACTGGTATTCTTCAAATTGAGATATTGAGAAAAGGAGATTGAGCAAAACGACACAGTGAATGTTAAATATTCCCAAACCGTTGTTCCAAATACTTTGATGACCTTCTTTTGACAAAACAACAACAAAATCCATGAAACGAAACAAGTTTATTTTAAAAATGACCCTAATTCTTGCCCTTGTCACCTTTGTAAATTACGTAAAAGGGCAAGATATCGTCTTACCAAGTGACAGTACAGGTAAAACCATTTATACTGAAGTTGTTCAAGTAGATTCTTCAAGTAAAAATGAACTTTTCTTAAGGGCGAAAACATGGTTTGCAAAAGTTTACAAGTCTTCCAAGTCCGTAATCCAAAATGACGACAAAGATGCTGGATTAATCTATGGTACTGCAATTACTAAAGTTTTCTTTTCCGTACTAGGGGTATCTAGCCATGTAGGTAATATCCGTTATTCAGTAGCAATCTACATTAAAGATAATCGCTTCAAGTATGAATTAAAAGAATGGTTTTTTTCAGATGAGGGGATAGGAAACAGGGAAAATGCCGAAGTAAACAACATTAAACCTGAGGATTGGACTGACCGATTTTGGGAGAGAGCAAAATCTACTGTAAATCTTGAAGCTCAAACTCTGATTACTTCTTTGAAAGAAGAAATGGCGAAGCGTTCGCCCGCTCAAAGCAACGACTGGTAAACCAATCAGCAGTTCAAATTACTCAAGAGATTGCTCTTTTTGAAGTTTTTGTACCCTATTTGTACCTTGAAAAATCTTATAAACTATATCTAATTGTATTTCAATTATTTATGCCATTTAGTTACTTTCTGTATCGGGAAGTAAGGCGTTAAACAGAGGCTTACCTAGCCAAACCACAGCAGGGTTGAGATTGAATTAGGAAGGTAAATGAGCATTTGATCACCCTGTCTTCAAGCACCCAACGGACACCAATAGAACCAACGAAAAGAGATAATTTGCGAAAAGTAGTGAATACCGCTACCTTTCGCAAAAAATTGCTCTCTTGGAAAATTCAAGGCAATACAAAAGTGTGGGAGACTGGGTAAGCCACTTGTTGGCTCAGGGCAAATATGCTTTTGCCTTGCATCAGCTTCGTTCCGATTTCCAGGAGCTGTCAGACACCGCCGTTAAGTTTGCCTTAAAAAGGCTGATAGATAAAGAGCTGATTATTTCCATTCACAAAGGGTATTACCTCATTATTCCACCCCAGTACCGATCAAAAGGAATTTTACCCCCCACTTTGTTTTTAGATGCCTTTATGAAGGAATTGGATCGCCCTTATTACCTGGCCTTATTAAACGCAGCCGCCTATCATGGAGCTTCGCATCAGCAGCCCCAGGAGTTTTTCGTGGTCACTGGTTTTCCGGTGCTGCGGCCTATGCAGAAAAAGGGGCTGAAAATAAACTACATCAGCAAAAAGGGAATACCGGAGCCGCTTTTAGACACCCGAAAAACAGAAGCAGGATACTTAAAAATTTCAAACCCGGCTCTTACAGCCACCGACCTGATACAATTCGAGAAGCGGGTTGGCGGAATTAACAGGGTCGCTACAGTTTTGTCAGAGTTAGCCGAAAGTATTCAACCCAATGCTTTCGACAGTAACCTGTTGCAGCATGTTCCTGTAACCGCCTTGCAACGTTTGGGCTATCTGCTGGATCAAGTACTTGACAACCAACCGCTGGCCAATGCCCTATACCAGGCTTTGCAAAAGAATGAATTCCCTTTGTTTCGGATACCACTGAAAGCCTCAGCCCCGGCAAAAGGTTTTGCATCAAACGAACGCTGGAAAGTAATTGTGAACACAGCAATAGCATAAGAATCGAATTTTCGGTTATTGCTGCTGCAATTTAAAAACCATAATAAATATAATATGGAAAATAAAATCGAGATATATACCTCGCCGGATGGCAGTACTCAAATAGAAGTTCAGTTTGAGGGTGATACATTTTGGCTCAACCTGAACCAAATATTTGCGCTGTTTGAGAAAGATAAATCTGTTATTTCCAGACACTTAAAAAACATTTATCAAGAGGGCGAGCTTATTCGTGAAATGAATATACGCAATCATAAAAGGGAGGTTAATACAGCCAAATTCAGCAACTTAGGTAAAACTTGAGCTGGTTGATATCTCAGGTTGAACTTAAAGGTGAATTCATCAAGGTAGTTTTGAAGGTACTTTTGATCAACATAGAAGAAG
>CALSBM010000010.1:0-56332 GCA_943373175.1 Chitinophaga pinensis
CCGCTTTTGTTAGGCTTCTTCCTGACAAACATGCCCGAAAATAGTGTAAAATCAGCCCCGAGACACCCAAAAACAATAATTAGAAAGGCGTAACTAATTGATATTAAGTCGCATGCAATTTATTAACTTTTTTTATGCGGAAGTCAGGACTTCCTTCCTTTTTTAGCTTGGCTTTCAGGTCGCTCCAGTACTTTCTTGGGCGGTCTGTTTCGGTAAGTATTTCAATTACATCCACAATGGAGCAATACCATTTCTCCTGCTCAGCATCCCACACGGAACGCACCTGCTTTTCTTCAAATAGTTTGATGGCGGTTTCTTTGGTCATAGGTTTTTATGTTATGGGTTGTGAGGTTTGATTCATACACGCTGCCGCCAAGTTTTGGTTTTTGCGTTAGCTTGTGGGGCTTTGGTAATATGCTTAAAAAAGGAATAGATTTTACTCTGATTTTGTGCAATTCAATTTAGGGTGGAAAATGCTCCTGCTCCTTTTAGTCCACTTACCTAAATTATATGCTTGTTAACTAAATCTGTCAAATCGTTACGTGAGGTATTTCTTGAACACTCATTTAAAGTGTGATTGCCGCTGTTCGTGATTTATCGGACATTTATCGGACATTTACGGCGTTAATCGGACATTAGCGGTACTTGTATTTTGAACCTTTGCCCACACCCTCTCTGATTAAGAGGCCTTTTTCAACAAGTTCAACCAAATCTCGCCTTGCAGTTCTATCCACAACCTTATATTTTTTGATGTATGCTGAGGTAACTATTTCTCTTTGCTGATAAAAAAACAGTAAGGCATCAAACTGTCGCTCGTTCAGGTCAAGTGCTTGTGTCAATGAGAAAAACGGAAAAGAGAAAATGACACATTGAATTTTCGGAAGGTGATTGTGTCAATGAGAAAAACAGAAAAGAAAAAAGGACACGAGGAATTTCCGGAAGGTGCGTGTGTCAATGAGAAAAACAGAAAAGTGAAAATGACACACGGAATTTTCGAAAGGTGCGTGTGTCAATGAGAAAAATAGAAAGGTGAAAATGACACACGGAATTTTCGAAAGGTGCTTGTGTCTATCATCTGCTAGGAGGAAACCGTGAGCTTTATGGGCGATAGGGCAATCGCCATAAGCGCATTTTTCCCACTCTTAACATTCCTTTAATGCTATAACCCAAGGTTTTTACTTTGCTTTATTCATCAGAACCCATTTTACAATGAGAAGAATTACTTTATCGCTGTTTTTGCTTATCCCAGCGCTCACGTTTGCACAGGACAAGAAGCCAACAGCACCGGCAGGTTCCGGCCCGGGAGGGCCACCCAAAGAAAAGGTGACCATCGAATCCAAGATTAAATCGTGCAAAAAGTTTGACGGTTTGTTCACGGTTTACCAGGATACAACCTCCGGAGCCGCATTCCTCCTTTTGAAAAAAGACATGATTGGTAAGGAATACATCTATTTTTCCTACGCAGAAAATGGTTTAGCAAGAGTAGGATTAAACAGGGGTTCGTTTCGCTCCAATGAAATCTTTTCTATCAACCGCTATTTTGATCGCATCGAAATGGCATTCGAAAACACTGGCTTCTACTTCGATCCGAAAATGGCCATCTCGAAAAGCGCACAGGCTAATGTTTCAAAAGCGGTATTGCTAAGTGAGAAAATCGTTGCGGAAGACTCTGCCAAAGGAACAATTCTGTTAGATGCAGGGAATTTACTCCTCGATGAGAACTTCGATCCGGTAAAACCCAATATTCCTCCCGCAATGGCCTCCTTCTTTTTTAACCTCGGTAGGCTGAATAAGGCGAAATCGAAGTATGTGAGCATTCGCTCTTATCCGAAAAATACCGATGTAGTGGTGGATTTGGTTTACGACAACCCGAGTCCGGCTAACGGAGGCGGTAAGGACGTAACCGACGCTCGCTCTATCACTGTAAGGCTACAGCACAGCTTCATTGAAATGCCCAATAGCGGCTTCAAACCCCGTCGCGACGATCCAAGGGTAGGTTTTTTCGCGCAACAGGTTGATGATATGACTTCTACCTCAGCGACTCCTTTCAAAGATGTTATCAATCGTTGGCACTTGGTTAAAAAAGAACCTTCCTCACCTTTGAGTGAACCGGTTGAACCCATCGTTTGGTGGATTGAAAACACGACTCCCGAAGAATTTCGTCCTATTATCATAGAAGCTGGAATGAAGTGGAATGAAGCTTTTGAGAAAATAGGATTTCGTAATGCCGTTCAAGTAAAAATTCAACCTGATACTGCCAGTTGGGATGCCGGGGACATTCGGTACAACGTACTGCGCTGGACTTCTTCTCCTTATCCGCCGTTCGGGGGCTATGGTCCAAGCTTCGTAAACCCTCGTACCGGTCAAATTCTCGGCGCCGACATCATGTTGGAGTATGTGTTCTTCACCAACCGTGCGAAGCAAAGCGACCTTTTTGACGCTAACAATGCCCTCGAAGAGGTAATGCTTTACCAAAACGAACATCGCTTTTGTTCAGCAGGTAGCCACCTTCACCACAATAACCAATTAGGTTTTACACATTTACAATTGATTGGTGCTGCCGATGCTGAGAAAAAGGAGTACCTCAAGCAAAGTCTTTACTATTTAGTGCTTCACGAAATGGGTCACACTTTCGGTCTAATGCACAACATGAAAGCTTCTCAACTTCACCTTCCTAAAGACATACATAACCAAAAACTGACCCGTGAAATCGGTTTGATTGGTTCTGTGATGGACTATCCGGCGGTGAATTTGGCGCTCGACAAAGCCAAGCAAGGCGATTACTTTACCACCAAAACCGGCCCTTACGACCATTGGGCCATTGAGTACGGATACTCACAAGGGTTAGACAATCCTGAACAGGAAGAACAACGCCTCAATGCCATTCTGGCACGTTCTACTGAGCCTGCCCTCACTTTTGGTAACGATGCCGATGATATGCGCTCACCCGGAAAAGCCATTGACCCCCGTGTGATGGTAAACGACCTTAGCGGCGATGCCATTGCTTATTCAGAAGAGCGTATTCAGTTGGTGAAAAAACTAATGGCCGGATTGAAAACCAAGTATGCACGCAATGGTCAAAGCTGGCAGGAAATGCGACAAGCGTATGGCATTCTCGGAAGTGAAATGGCCAATGCACTTACTTCTGCTTCACGCTATGTTGGAGGGGTATATGTAGAGCGTGGATTTATCGGGCAAAATGGAGCTAAGCAGCCGTTTACTCCTGTTCCATTAGCAGATCAAAAACGAGCAATGAGCTTGTTGACGAAACAATGTTTTTCACCGAACGCATTCATTGTTCAGGCAGATTTGGCGTCGTTCCTTCAAGATCAACGCCGGGGATTTAACTTTTTCGCTAATGGGGAAGACCCTAAATTCCACAGTCGGGCACTTAACATCCAACGAGGTATTTTAGAGCACCTCATGAGTGAGTCGGTGATGCAGCGCCTCACCGATAGCCGCATGTACGGCAATGGTTACGCCGTTGTAGATATGTTGGGTGATCTTACTTCTGCTACTTTTGCAGAAGATGCTAAAACTAACGTGAATACCTTCCGCCAAAACCTTCAAATTGAATATGTTGGAAGACTCATTGGTATTGCAGGCTTTAAAGGAAAATCGAGCTACGATTACCTCAGCCAAAGTGCGGCGGTAGCCCAACTAAAACGTATCGAAGCAATCCTTCGCCAGCCTGCTCTGGCAATTAATGCAGAAACCAAAGCACACCGCGATCATCTTTTACTTAGAATTGGCAAAGCATTCCGCGATTAATTAGCCTTGCATTTCATCCCAAAAAGCCGCATTCTACCCCGAATGCGGCTTTTTTCTTGCCGTTAATCCCAAACTCACGTTGTTAGCCCCTTCTATTATTCTGGTTTAATAAGCCTTATTTCCTTTGTTATCAATTCAAATCCAACATCATGTATTCCATTCTTCTTCTGTTTCACGTCTTTACCGGAACCTCTGGATTATTGACGGGTCTTGTAGCGATGCTCGTGCGTAAAGGGCCGGGGACGCATTCTCTCAGCGGACGTTTCTTCTCCATTAGTATGGCTGCCTGTGCCTTGTCTGCTTTGATAATGTGCCTCATAAAATTCAATCCTTTCCTATTAGCCATTTCACTGTTTACCTTGTATATGCTTCAAGCCGGATTGCGCTCCATCGTTTTATGGAAGAGTGAAGAGGTAAGTAAACCTGTTTTCAGGGATTATCTGCCGCTTTACATCGGCTTTCCATTAACTGCTTTCATGATAGGATTCCCTATCTTTAGGTATTTAGCCGGACAAGGTTCCCTCACGAACATTCTGTTATTCTTCGGATTAATTATGCTCTCATTTCTCATTCAAGATGTTCGGCTTATCCGCGACAAGTCAGCTTGGAAACCTTACAACAAACAATGGTTGCGAAGGCATATTGGAATGATGGGGGGAACTTACATCGCAGCCTTTACAGCTTTTGCTGTCAATAATATTCACGTAGGCCCTGCTTGGTTGAGCTGGATGCTGCCAAGTGTTTTAGGTGGAATGCTCATTCAAAAATCAATGTCCAAGTTTAAATTAGTTGTCAAGTCATGAAACGATTAGCATTAATTCCGTCACTATTCTTACTGTTTCTATTGAATAGCGATTTGTTAGCACAAGGCACTTCCTTCCGGGTTAACGTGATGACAGAAAAAGGACTTCCTATAGAATTTGTGGCTGTTGGAGTTCCAGGAACCAACATAGGCACGATGACCAACGAATTTGGATTAGCTGTCTTGTATTCTGAAACGCCCATTCGCACTATTCGCGTTAGTTGTATTGGATTCCAAGCTGTTGATACTACCCTAAATGGCGTTTCAGACACTATGAGAGTTGTATTAAAGGAAGCAAGGTATCAGTTGCCTGAACCAACCATTCAGGCGACAAAACTCAAAAGAGTCAGTTATGGGTTAGACAAAGAACGCACCCGGCTTTATACCAATTTCGCAATCTCAGGAAAACCGCGTCAGAATTTAGGAGCTGCTATGGGTAAAATCGTTGATTTTGGTAATGAAACTCATATTCTAGACCGATTTCGAGTGTTCTTAGCTGGTTGTACTTTCGATACAGTTTGGCTTAGATTAACGATTTTTAGGGCTGAAGGACATGAGCCCGGCGAACCAATACTTGCTGAAGGAATCATTCTTCCTGTTTCTGCAATACGTTCAGGTTGGGTGAATGTTTCAATTAAAGAGCGACAAATTCAGTTAAACGGAGAAGTTTTCTTTTGCTTAGAATGGGTCGGCTATAGCGGAAAAGCAGGTTTCCTAAGTGTACCTTTGAGTATGCCTAGGCCGTTTTCTAACCATTATTATCGATATGGAAGCCAGAACAATTGGAAAAGGCATCGACTTATGTCCACTTCAATGGTAATTGACGCTTGGAAATCAGATGAATAGCCTTGTTTTACTTTGGAAAGAGCCTTTTCCTTTAGCTAGCACTTCGCGTCAAATAAGATTCTCTCTTTTACTCGGGCTCGCGGTATGGCTGGTTTTGCAAATCCTTCAACCCTTTAGACTGAATGAAGTTGTAAACCGATACTTCGATATTAAACTATTAGGCTATGGATTACTTACTAGCACGACCTCAATTTTATATACCTCAATTTGGCGAAGTTTATTTCCTTCCATGTTCCAGGAAAAAAACTGGACTTTGGGGGTGGAGATTTTAGTAATTGCCTCTAATGTCTTGGTGATTGGATTGGCTAATTTGCTTTATTCTTCTTTAGTATTTAAAATCCCTCTTACTGTTAGTACACTGATGTTTTTTCAGTTTGCTACGTTGGCTGTAGGTTTTATTCCTATTACTTTGATCACCTTGTTGAAGTATAGTCTGTTAATGCGGAAAGTATCGGCAGAGTCTAGATTGTTCAATGCAGAAATTCCAAGAGATAATATGGGTGTTGAAGCTAGATTAATTGTTGAAGAAATAATATCCTTACCCTCAGAGAATAAAAACGAACAAATGCGCCTTTCTCCGTTGGCAATCCTGGGCATAGAGTCTGCGGATAATTATGTAATGGTTTATTTTGTAGAAGAAGGTCAAGTGAAAAAAAATCTACTTCGTTCCAGTTTAATGAAAATGGAAGAAGTTTTGGCTGGGTATCCCGGCATTATTCGAACACATCGGTCTTGGCTGGTAAACCTTCATTATACTGGACAAGCCAGTGGCAATGCGCAAGGGTTATTGCTTCATATTCCTGTTGCCGACCTATGGGTGCCTGTTGCCAGAAGTCGGGTTGCAGAAATTAAAGTAAGATTAGCTCAAAGTGTAAATAATACTAAATCAATCAATTGAAACGGATTTCCAACATGATAAAATGGAGAAACCTGAGATTGTTGAAAATTGCTTTTATGTAGTGAATGGGAATTTCTGAGGTTCGTTAAATTGGATATTTTCCCGCAGATTTTTTAAGCTTGTAACGCAGATTCACACAAAATTGCTTGAAGCAAAATAAACCTATTCCGCACAATGAATCTGTTGGAATTTGGTATTGCATTATTCAATAAGGGCAAACTTGTTAGGTGCGAAAATCTACAGGAAATTTAAAGCGTACTAACTACCATTCTTCCATTTTTATCCTTGTAGAAATCCATTAAATAAATATCAAAGAATGAATGGGAGTAATAAACTTCTTAAATCGTTATTTCACTACCATCTTCTCCGTCATTTCAAAACCAAGTCCTGAAACTCGGATTACATACAATCCTTTCGCCAGTCCATTAACCGAAAAGCTCAGCGATTGTGTACCTGGAGCAAACCATTCATGATCCTTTAAAACCTGAACTTCTCGGCCATTGATATCGTAAACAGAAACCCTGATTTTTCCAGCTTTTTCCAAACTAAACCCAAGGGTTCTATTATCACCATCAGGGTTAGGAAATACTGGATAAATCTTATTTCCAGGTAAAATTATTCCCGGAATAGGCTCATTAGCTGATAGTACAATGTTTTCATCGCCCGGTTGATAAGGAACCCAATTGAGGTAAAGCAAAAACATTTCATCAGCAGTATTTTCACCCCAACGAACTATCTGAGGGGGATTATTCGGATTTAGTGGATTAGCAGTGGTGTTGTCATAAGTACCATTGACATAAATTTGTGTACCCGCTGGTAATGGTTGCATTGTTTTAAAACTGTACATGCCCTGCCAGTTAAAATCCCAGTTCGGAATTTTTATAAGGTTGACAGTATCACCAGTAGGTTTTACAGCATAAGCCTCCCAGCTTTTACATAGTAAATGTCCATGCGGAAGCAAGTTGAGTAAGCTTATAGAAATGCCAAGCGTATAGCGTGCTCTAAACGTTTTTACGGTATTAGGTTGAAGTACAAATGGGCCATTCTGTAAGTGTTGAGGACTAATTGGCGTTAAAGTAGCCTGACGTGTTAATGGGGAATTGGCATAAAAGATATTAATCACCGACGAATCCGTTTCCGGAATTGGCGTTGGAGCGTAATGCATCTGTAAGAGCAATTTGGAGTTTCTCCACAATACTTTTCCTATTCCTTGAGGATACGTTTTCGGACTCATGCCTGGCGTCCAACCTGCAAGCAAGGGTTCATTTGGAGTAAATCCGAATCCGCCATATTGTGTATAACCATAGCCGGCTTGAGCTTGATCTAGAACAGTTGCCTGATTGGTAGTATCCATACCGATGATGGCATGATGCGCTACGCGTTTGTTGCCTGCCCTAAACTCAATAGCTCTGATTTCTTTGTCTTGCTGAAGTCCGGTAGGCAACACGAAGATTCGATACTGATCAGTATTGTTCCCAGCCTGTGTGAACGATTGAGCCATTGGTAAAATCAAATCAGGTACTCCTATCTGAGAACCGGTAGGGAAGGAGGGAAGTGGAGGCTCCAATGCCGGATTTCCTTGAGGCATTCCACCATCAACCCAGTCTTTGATGGCTTGTATTTGTGTAGTAGTTAATACATTTTCATCTACAAAACTGCGGTATGCGGGATCTGGTTTCCAAGGTGGCATGTATCGGCTTTGGGTAACCGACTTAATCATGCTGCCATACGCAACAGCCTCACTGTAGTTAGTGAATGGCATCGGGCCTATTTCGCCCGGACGATGGCAGGAAGTACAGTGCGTATAGAGTATAGGCGCAATGTCTTGGCTGTAATTAGGCGTTTGTGCCTGCGCTCCGAAACAGGTGAGTAAACTTGCAATCAGGAAATACCGTAACCGAATCATGTTGAAAGATAAGGCTTTATCCCAAACTTTCAAGGATTCATCAAACATCCTATTGCCGGTTGTGACGCAATAGCTCTTACTTTTCTTTGAATAACCGATTGAGTTAAACTATCTATCTCACACAGCCTGATGATTGGTCTTCGCTTACCGGGCGCAACATACGCATCGTTTATTCTGCCACGGTAAAGCATTTGGTTTTGGCTATCTAACGCTAATAACTCAGGCGTAACCGAAGCACCAAATTGTTTGGCGAGGTTTCGTGCTTCTTCTCCCCAAATCAATTTCCAGCCGGTTTGGTATTTCCTCTCGAAAGCAATAACTGAGAGGCTATCACCAGTTGTGAACGCGAGTGTTAGCGGTGTTGAAAATGGCGCTAATTGCTCTCTTGTGCTGCGTAGCAATGGGGTATAATACTGACATATTGGGCATTCTGGTGCCATAAACACATAAATCTGCTTTGCTAACCCCTTTGATTGTCCCATTAAGGAAAGCGGAAGTAAAAAAGAGAAGAATGAAAAAAAAATCAGTCGATGCCTCATTTCAAGGAAGAAGATACGCGTTCTTCCAGAAAATGATGTAAGGTTAACTTTAGGATATCTGCTTGGATTGGCTTAGTAATGCACTCATTCATTCCGGCATCCATGCATTTCTGTCTTTCGTCAACTAATGCTGCAGCAGTAACAGCGACGATGGGAACATCCCGATATTCTGCCAAAGCACGAATGCGTTGAGTGGATTCGTAGCCGTCCATTTCCGGCATTTGAATATCCATTAGAATCAAATCGGGATTGAGTTCGATGGTTTTTTCAAGTGCAATGAGCCCATTTTCTGCCTGAATAACTCTAGGCTTTTCAATAAACTTATTCAATAAAGCAAACGCAAGCTGAAAGTTTATACTGGAATCTTCCGCAACCAAAATCAATGGGCTACCCGGGATTTTACCGTTTCGGACTGTTTTTAATTCAGACACCAAAACCATATTATCGAGTGGCGCACCTTTCGAAACCGTTATTTCAAAACTAAAGGTACTTCCTATCCCAATTTGGCTTTCCATCTCCAGCTTACTATCCATCTTGCTTAAGATTTTATTGGAAATAACCAGTCCTAAGCCGGTGCCTCCGTATTTCTTTGTGATGCTGGTATCTGCCTGAGTATAAGCCTGAAACAACTTTTTCTTATTTTCTTCTGAAATACCTATTCCTGTATCAATAACAGAAAATCGTATGATTTGATGATCTGCGTTGTCTATAAGAATTTTGGACGAAAGCGTTACACTCCCGTCTTCGGTGAATTTAATCGCATTTCCCAATAAGTTTATAAGCACCTGTCTAAGTCGGAGGGAATCTAATAACAAGAAATGAGTGAAAATTGAAGAGTCAAGGTTCAGTTTCAAATTCTTTTTACGAGCAGGAAAACTGACAACATCTATCGCCTGCCGTAAAATATCAACAAGGGAAACCGCTTCAATAGATAAATCCAATTTGCCAGCTTCAATTTTCGAAAAATCCAGCACATCGTTTATTAAGTCCAGCAACGTCTTGGCCGATGTTGTAATGGTACTCATAAAACTCTTTTGCTGATTATTGAGAGGCGTTTCAGCAAGCAACTCACTGAACCCAATAATGCCATTTAGAGGGGTGCGAATCTCGTGCGACATATTAGCGAGAAACTCACTTTTAGCCTGGTTGGCTTTTTCTGCCGCAATTTTCGATGCAAGCATCTCTGCTTCCCGAACTTTAACCTCGGTAATATCCCTAATCACTACTACTGCACCTGCTATTTGCCCATTTTGGTCGGAAAATGGAGTAAGGCGTGCACCTAACCATTGTGGGTGGTCAGAAAGGTCCATTTGATATTCAATTTCTGCGACCTCTTTTCCCTGAATAACAGTATTGAGCGCATTTTCAAAAAGCTCAGCAGTGGAACTTTGGAAAACATCGTGAATAGCTCTTCCAACTAAAATCGCATGTCCTTGTTCTTTCATCATGCCATTTTGTTCCAAGACTTCCGAGAAAATTCCCTGATTATTTACAACCAGAACCTTTTCATTCATCGAGCTTAAAACTGAATGCAGGAATTGTTGCTGTATCCATAAGCGATCAGATTGTTGTTTCCGAGCTTCTAAATCCAGCTTTTGTGCAGTAACATCCCTGTTAGATCCCAAAACACGCACTACTCGTTCGTTTTTTCGAATCATAAGGGCTCTGGATACTATTTCACGATAGTGTCCATCTTTATGTCGAAGCCTGAAATTCAGCTCACCAACTGATTGCTCGCTTTTAAACAAACTAATCAATTGATGATGGATGTTATCGATTTGTGAGGGTTCTGCTAACTGCTTCCAATTATCAATGCTTTTGGGTAATTCACTTGGTTGATAGCCAAGTAATTGAACCCATCCCTGACTGTACTCTGCGGTGTCTAATACTAAATCCCAATCAAACCAACCATCTTGGGAGCCTTTCAAAACAAGCGAAAGCTGTTCTTCAGCTTTTTTCAGCCTGTTTATTTCTACCAAACTTCCAGAAACCATTTCTTGATGTTTGGTGGACGACCAAAGACTTAGTTGAAGCCAGTTTGAAGACTCAGATTGAGTATTTAAATCAACGCTAATGGAAGAGGTTCTACGATTTCGTTCGTTTAACCAAGCTTTTGCTGAGTCAAGTGAAGCATCTGTCTTAAACATTCCCCAAAAATCTTCTAAGCTAATGGCCTGATTTTCTTCAATACGCAGAAGGTGGAAACTTTGTGAGCATAGGGTGATTTCGTGCGTATCGGTGTTTATGCTGAATAATCCCAATAATGGGTTGCCAATAATTTCAAACGATGCTTCACCACTAGTATCCTCCATGGAGGCCGTCGATAGAAGGGTATGCAAGGCAATCCATGAGCCGCTCAATGGAGGTAATGGCTCGAATTCTACCCTAAAATGGAGGGTTGGGGAATAAGCAATGATTATCGAACCCGGATTTTGACCTTCTATGAGTGCCCGGAGTACTGACCTGAAAAGAAACTGGGTCGTTTCGGGTAAAAAGTCAGGCAATGCACTGGATACATGATATATTGGATTTTGGGCAATTGGTAAATCAAGTTTGCTACTCAAAGCAGAGTTCAATTCCAGCTCTTGCGTTGTAGAATGAAAAACCCAATATCCATCAGGATACCTCTCACGGTAATGTTGATACTCCCCCTGCATGATTATGAATGCCTGTCGGCAAATAAGCATGTATTTATATCCTAAAACCGTTTATTTAACGAAAAAGCAATTTAATTCGTCGAAGAAATGCCATAATATAAAATATATTAATTTAAGTTAAAATTAAAGTAACCGTTTCATGAATAAGTTTGAATAAAAGTTGAAGACGTTTCTTCACAACTTTCTACCGAGTTCTAAAATACAAGAGCGAATGTAACAGGGATTACATTCGCTCTTTGAATTGCCAAAGGTCAGGTTCTAACCTTGCTCAAGTCTTCAACAAACTTTGCCAATTAAAACGTGATACGGAAAATAGGGACCGGGAAGAATCCAAGCTGATACTGCTTAGTAATCTCTCCTTTTATGGGGTTGAAGCCTATCTGAAACAGGTTTTGATGATTGGTAACGTTTTGAAAATCAACCGCAAACTCTAACGTTGCTTTCTTGAAATCTTTACGGTAACCAATTTTTAAATCTGTGCGGAAATAGGCTTCCGTCTGTTCGCTAAACGCCTTGCTATCATCAAAGACTGCCTTCTTCTGAATTCGACTTTCTTCTACGTTCAAAGGGGTGATGAAACGTCCGCCTATTGATGTCAATCGAACGTTTAAGTAAACGATTGAGCCTTTTTTGCCCAGTTTAAATTCCTTTCCGGCAAGTGCATTAGCCGCATACTGGGTGTTGAAGGCGGTATTACGTTCTATTCCATCGCTGCCTTTGTATTTACTATCGAAAACAGATCCGGTGATAAGGAAGTAGAAACCTTTATTAAAGTTTCGCTCTAAGGTTAACTCAATTCCCTGATTGCGTCCTGTTCCATTGGCGATCAGGGTGCTTTCATTGCTGGGTTCAAAGCTTGCACCCACATTCATCATAGAATAATTAGAAGCGAAAGGGGTAACGCCAACTTGATCATGTAACTGTAGGTAGGCTTCTAACTTCAGTTTCAAGGTGGAGGCCAACATGTTTTCATACCCAATTACCCAATGCTGAGACCGTGCGAAGGGTAGGTTGCGGTTGTTTTCTCTCCCCAAAAAGTCCCGAGTAAACATGTTGTAGGTAGGAATGCTTTGGTGGTGAAGTCCAAACCCGAAATTGAAGCTTGACCTGCTATCCAAAATGTATTTTATTCCGACTCTAGGTTCAAGAACTGCACGATTAGAGACATCTAAGTACTGTGAGTGAATTCCTGCGTTCATACTGAGCCTTTCCGTGAAGCGGTACTTGAACTGTAGGTATGCTTGTGATAATGCAAGGGTTCCCTGTTGGTTAACTCGGACAGAATCTATGTTGCCAAAACCAAAGAAATCGGAGTTTAGATAATCAAATCGGGTAACATCATGGGTAAACCCACCAACAAGTTGCAAACGGGCGTTAAATTTATGCGTAACAAGCCCGGTAACGGAAATTTTAGTATCACTAAACTGGCCTCCTGACAACCGGTAGGTTGCGTCGCTGGGAATGAGAATGGAATCTGTACGGTATTCATTGCTGAGATGACTTATAGCAGCCACCACTCTCCCGAAGGTTTTAGCGCCCAGGTTTTGTTCATACGAAATTCCACTCACTCCCGCACGATAACGTGGAAGGGTGTTAACTCCCGGAGAACCGTAATAATTGACTAGGGTGGTATCAACGTCTTTCCCGAGCAAATCTATCGAGCTAAATCCTCCAAATCCAAACAACTGGAGTTTGCCGGTTTTACCTAACATAAAGTTTAGTTTATAGCTCACATCTTGATAAAGTGGAACTGCCGCTCCTGTTCCTGTAGGAATGCCAACGTCTTGCATCAGCCCAAGCGTAGAATAACGATAGTTAATAAGGAAGGAAGATCGATTCGATTTCTTCGAAAATGGCCCTTCAGCCCCAAACTCAAAGCCGTTGAATCCAACCTGACCAATCATTTCTAACTTTTCATTGTTTCCTTCTCGCATTTTTAGGTCGAAAACTGCTCCGTTCGAGTTACCATACTGAGCTGGGAAAGCGCCGGAGAAAAAGTCGGATTTCCCCAGAACATTAGCGTTGAGCATACTCACCGGCCCGCCAGTATTGAACCCATTACCAAAATGGTTAGGATTGAATATGTTGAGGCCTTCAAACTGCCAAAGCATGGAGTTTGGGCTATTTCCCCGCACAACGATGTCGTTTCGGCTGTCGTTACCTGCTATTACTCCGGCAAAGTTGGCTGCCATTCGGCTTGGATCTCCTAAAGAACCTGCATAACGGAGTGTTTCGTCGGGATTGAACGAACGTGCACTTACGGTTGCCATATCGTTGTTGGTAGCTCTTGGGTCTTTTTTTCGATCATAAATCACTTGAGCTTCCGCTAAATTCCGGATCGATTCTGTCAAGGAAAGGTTGAGTACCACTTCTTTTCCGGTTGTAACCATCAATTCCGGAATGGTCAGTGTTTCGTACCCTACATAAGAGACTGTCAGGATGTGCCTTCCTGCTGGAACTTTCGGAATTCGGAATTTACCGTCAGCATCAGAGGTAGCACCGAGTGGCGGCTGTATCGATTTAATCAACACTACCGCGCCAATCAATGGCTGCCGGGTTACTTCATCAAGCAACTGCCCTCGCACGGTTTGAGTCCGTTCGGCCTGTGCAAAAACGAATCCCCGCGTTATGAGGAGCAGGATGAAAATTCTTAAAAGTGATTTCATGTGTTCAAATTTTGACTATTGCAAAGATTATGAACACTGTTTATAGAAACACTTGACTAAAGTCAAGAAAAACAGAAATAAAGTAAGAAGCTTAACAGTCCTTGAGCCTGCGCCGGATTCGGCTTAAAGTTTCTGGGGTAACTCCCAGATAATGAGCGATATATTGAAGTGGTAACTTCTCAATAACTTTAGGACGATCTTTCATAAGCTTGAGGTATCGTTCTTCCGGTGTATCACAAACCATGGAAATCACCCTTTTCAGATAAAAAGCATTTAGATTTTCAAGAAACCGTATGTAGTAACGACTGTTCTCCGGTTTTGATGACATAAAGGAATCAACGTCTTTAAATGAGGCTGAATAGATTTTACTGTCTTCCAGCATTTGGAAGCTTAGTTCAGCGGGCGTTTTTTGACTTAGTGAAACTAAATCGGTAAAAAATACAGGAGCAAAAACAAAGCTGACCGTAATCTCTTGATTTTCAGTATTCTTGAAGCCTCTCAAATGGCCGCTTTCTAGAAAGAACAATTGGTCAGTATACTCACCTTGTTTGATTAGCAACTCTTTTTTACGAATGAATCCTTCTTGAAATAGCTTAGCAAATTCCTGCTTTTCCTCCTCCGGAAGCACATAGTAATAATCCATTACGGGCCGAAAGAACGGGCTGTCTAACATAATTAAAATTGATATTCCTTCGGTTGATACCATTTTAGCGCGGCTGCTTCAGCACTTCCGGCTTCCGGCAAATGGTTGTACTCCCAAACAGCTTCGGGCGGTAGTGACATCAGGATTGATTCAATTCTGCCATTGGTTTCCAATCCGAATTTAGTCCCACGATCATAAACTAAATTGAATTCTGCGTAGCGGCCTCTTCGGATTTTTTGCCACAGTTTTTCCTGATCTGTCCACGGTAAATTCATTCTTCTTAAGACTATTTCACCGTATAATAAATTGAAAGCATTTCCAACTCCTTGCATAAATTGGAAATACTGCTCATGAGCTTCTGAATTTTCGGGTTTCAGGTAATCGAAGAATATTCCGCCTATTCCCCGCATTTCATTTCTGTGTTTTATGTGGAAGTAGCGGTCGCACCAACTTTTATACTCTGCGTACCAACTCGGGTTGAAGCGGTCACAAACCTTCTTCAACCCTTGATGAAAAAAGATTGCATCTTCTTCGAAAGGGTAGGATGGGGTAAGGTCAATGCCTCCACCAAACCAAGAAATACCTTCATCGGTTTCAAAGTAACGGACGTTCAGGTGAACGATAGGCACGAATGGATTTTGTGGATGAATTACCAGACTAACGCCTGTTGCATCAAAAGTGGAACCTTCATGTCCTTCCTTTTTCAAGTGTTCTGGTAGGCTTCCATGAACGTGAGAGAAATTGACGCCTCCTTTTTCAAACACTTTCCCATTACGGATAACTCTGCTTTTTCCTCCACCTCCTTCGGGTCTTTCCCAACTATCTTCCTGAAAACTTTCTTGACCATCAAGGGCTTGTAAATGAATACAAATGCTATCCTGCAAGGCGTGCAGGTATTGAATAATGGAATTCAGCTTACTCATTCTACGTCAACGAACTGCAATTGATACAACTTTCTGTAATGGCCGCCCTCTAAAACCGTTAGTTGTTCATGCGTACCTCGTTCGGTAATTTGTCCGCGTTCTAGAACTAGAATTTCATGAGAATTTCGAATTGTACTCAAACGGTGCGCGATAATGATGCAGCTTCTGTTACGGGTAATCGCTTCGGTTGCATCTTGAAGTATGAGTTCTGTTTCACTATCAATCGCAGAAGTGGCTTCGTCTAAAATAAGAATTTCAGGGTTAAACACCATTGCTCTCAAAAAGGCAATTAACTGGCGTTGACCTGCTGATAATGCATAACCTCGTTCTTGCACTTGGTAATCGAACCTTCCTGGCAGGCGGTCAATAAAGCGGATAATGCCAGTTTCGTGGGCGATACGTTCTACCGTTTCAAGATCAACACCCGGGTGACCCAAACTTACATTGTCGAAGACACTTCCAGAAAAGAGAAATACATCTTGTAAGATGATTCCGATGTGTTTTTGAAGTTCTTCTAATTTGTAGTCTCTGATATTAACTCCATCGAGTAATACTTCTCCGTATTGATATTCATAAAATCGAGATAATACCGCAATGATGGAAGATTTACCTGCACCAGTAGGGCCAACTAATGCCATGGTTTTCCCTGCTGGAAGTTGAAATGAAACTTTGTTAAGAACGGGTTGTCCGGGGAGGTACTCAAATTGCACCTCTCGGAAAGTAACATCTCCCTTTATTCCTTTAAGGCTTTTAGTGCCTTTATCTTCTATTTTCTCTTCTGTATCCAATAAATTGAAAACTCTTTCTGAAGCTACAATGCCCATTTGTAGGCTGTTAAAACGGTCTGCCAGCATTCGAATAGGTCGGAAAAACATATTGACATATTGAATAAAGGCGATGATGGCGCCAAGACTGACTTCATGCCGAAGTGCACCGTTAGCTCCCCACCAAACCAACAATCCGAGCGAAACTGCTGTGATTATGTCCACTACTGGAAAGAACACTGAATAAGCAAAAACAGACCTGAGATTAGCATCTCGCTGTTCCCTGTTAATTGATTCAAACTTTTGATATTCCGCTTTTTCCCGGTAAAAATTCTGAACGATGCTCATACCGGAAATCTGTTCTTGCATGAAGGAGTTCAGGTTCGCAACATATTTTCTCACATCTTGAAAAGAGGCTTTCACACTTTCCTTGAAGATGTATGAGGCAATAAGCAATAAAGGAAGCGTGGAGAGGGAAATCAAGGTTAACTTCCAGTCCGTATAAAGCATAAAGCCCAGAATAGCAACCAGTTGTAGGATATCGCCTATGATGGTGAAGAAACCTTGTGAGAAAACATCCGCTATGGTTTCTATATCAGAAATGGTTCTAGTAGTTAACTGTCCGATGGGTGTTTTGTCAAAAAAACTGAGTCGCATTCGGATAAGATGATTAAAAACCTGTTGTCTTAAATCTCGAATGGCACTTTGGCCTAACCAAGAAGAGGCGTAGGTAAAAGCGTATCTTACTAAACTCTCAAGAATCAACAAGACTACCATCACGATGGTCATGTTGATTAACCCCTTTTCATTGAAATTAACGACATGGGTGTCGATGGTGTATTGAATCAGGAATGGCCTTAATGGCGTAACTACCGAAAGCAATACAACTAACAGTAAGCTGAGGAAATAGATACTCCGGTAGGGTCGAATAATGGAGATGATTCGCTTGAAAACGGCCCAGTCGAAGGCGCGGCCCTGCAATTGTTTATTGGCCATTAGACTTCAAAGATAGCGTTTGGGTAACGTACTTGGGTAAGGAACAATCCACAAGCCGGGGCAGATGTTCCAACATTTGAGCGGCTTTTTGCTTCTATAATTTTCTTCATGTCTTCAGGAGCAAGTCTCCCATATCCAATTTCAAGTAAGGTACCTACAATTGCCCGCACCATGTTTCTTAGAAAACGGTCTGCTTCGATGTAGAAAATTGCAGTTCCACTTTCAAGATTCACTTCTAATTGCACGGAATGAATCGTGCAAATAAAGGTTTTAACATTGGTGTGTATTTTCGAAAAACATTCAAAATCCTGCCTTCCCAATAAATAGGAGAGTGCAAGCTTCATTTGATTGTAATCTGGAATTTTTTTTAAGAAGGCAGAGCGGCCTTTCAAAAATGGCGATTTACGGTGATGAATATGGTACCGATAGCTTCTACTTAAGGCTGAGAAGCGTGCATGTGCGTCTTCCTTGACAGGAAAAATCCGATTAACGGAAAGGTCGGAGGGGAGAATGCCATTGATACTTTCAATGAAGCGTGGAGGGATGAATTCGCTGTTGAAATGCAACCAAGAGGATATGGCATGTACACCGGTATCTGTACGGCCTTGTCCCATTACTCGGATATTAGAACGAAGTAGTTTACTTAGTGCTTTTTCGAATTCTGCCTGAATACTATGGGCATTCTCCTGAATCTGCCAACCGTGATAGGCAGTTCCATTGTAACTGATTTCAAGAAAGTATCGCATGGTTGAAACAAAACAGCCTGCTTGTAGGCAGGCTGTTGACAAATAGCGTAAAAAAATAGCAATTTCAGAAACAGTATTGATTGGCTTCAATCACGTTGGCTGCAACTCTTCTGCGTGCTTCTTTGAGGTTGAAAGCCGGAACTTTGGTGAAGCGCTTCAGTCCCATAAGCATCATACGTTGTTCGTCGCCATCAGTAAAGGCCATTAAGGCTTCTTTGCCGTTGTGGTTAATGATTTCAGAAGCATGATGCATGTAAATTCGCATCATATCGGTGGTAGCCGACGATGCCTCTTGGCCATTTTTCAAAATCAATTTCTCTGCTTTCAACAATGCGCTTTCGAACGCATAAATCTGTATCACCATATCCGCTGTGTGCATCAGAATTTCCTGCTCATTCGACAAAGTCATCATCAGTTTTTGGACTGCCGCTCCTGATACCAGTAAGGCTGCCTTCTTGAAATTCTTCAGAATTCGCTTTTCTTCATCAAACAAGATGCTTTCGTCGGGGCCTGAGAAATCAGGAATCGACATTAGCTCTTGTGCTACTGCCATTGCCGGGCCTGTTAGGTTCAACTTCCCACTCATGGCTTTTTTCAATAACATGTTGACTATCAACATGCGGTTGATTTCGTTAGTGCCTTCGTAAATCCGGGAAATTCGCGCATCGCGGTAGGCGGCTTCCATAGGTGCATCGGCAGAAAAGCCCATACCTCCGTAAATCTGCAAACCTTCGTCTATTACATAATCAGAAACCTCTGAACCTAACACTTTCAAGATTGCACATTCTATGGAGTACTCTTCGATGCCTTTCAATTTGGCTTCTTGATCCGTTTTTCCGGATTCCAGCAAACGGGCAATATTGTCTTCAATATCGCGTCCCGCACGGTACAAGGCCGCATCGGTAACCCAAGTACGGGTGGCCATCTCCGCCAACTTATGTTGGATAGCACCAAAAGTGCTGATGCTTTGTCCGAATTGCTTACGTTCATTGGCATAATTAACCGCCAAGCTGATTACTTTCATAGCAGCACCATTGGTAGCTGCGGCAAGTTTAATTCGACCAACATTCAGTGCATTTACTGCGATTTTAAATCCGCCATTGCGTTCTCCCAGCATTTGGTTAGCGGGAACTCGGACTTTATCGTAGAAAACTTGACGCGTAGAAGAAGACTTCAGCCCCAATTTGTGTTCTTCAGGATTTAGAATCAGGCCTTCAACTTCATCCTTAAGTAAAACAAAGCCGGTTAGATTTTTATCGTCTTCAATCTTGGCAAATACGATGAAAACGTCGGCGAATCCAGCATTCGATATCCAGATTTTCTGACCAGTGATTTCATAGTACGTTCCATCTTCTGAGAGAAGTGCTTTGGTTTTTCCTGAGTTTGCATCAGAACCGGCGTTAGGTTCAGTCAAGTTATAGCAGGAAATCCACTCGCCTGTTGATATTTTCGGAAGGAAACGCATTTTAAGTTCTTCACTTCCATAAAGTAAAATTGGCAAGGTGCCAATGCCGGTATGTGCGCCAAATGCAGTAGCAAGAGAGCCGGCAACGGAGGAAACTTCCTCACAAATAAGCATGCTCAAGTTGAAGCCAAGGCCAAGACCACCATAAGCTTCTGGTACACTAATGCCCAGCAATCCGAGTTCACCCATTTTTTTCATTAATGACTCCACTAAGGCGTAGTCACCTTGTTCAAAGCGGGCTAATTCAGGGATTACTTCCGTTTTAAGAAAATCCTGAGCCGCATGAAACATCATCAATTCTTCTTCGCTGAATTCTTCCCGGATAAACAATTGTTCCGGTGCTGATTCTTTGACTAAAAACTCGCCTCCGCGAAGCCAAGAGGAAGTTGTGGTATTGGTGTTTGTTGACATGGAACGATGATTTAATTTAAAAGTTCATAAATACCTGCTACGCCTTGGCCACCACCTACGCAGGCGGATACCATTCCGTATTTCTGGCCACGGCGTCGCATTTCATTAAAGAGTTGCACGCTAAGTTTAGCGCCGGAACATCCGAGCGGATGTCCAAGTGCAATGGCTCCACCGTTTAGGTTAAGCTTGTCAGGGTCTAATTCAAGTTGGCGAATTACCGCCAAAGACTGAGCTGCGAAAGCTTCATTAAGCTCAATCTGATCGATTTGATTCAAGTTTAATCCAGCTTGCTTCAACGCTTTGGGTATCGCTTCAATTGGCCCAATTCCCATAAAACGGGGTTCAACACCGGCGGCGGCATAAGCAACCATGCGCGCAATAGGTTTTAAACCTAATTTATTGACCATCGATTCGCTCATTACCAACACAAACGAGGCCCCATCGGAAGTTTGCGAGGAATTGCCCGCAGTTACACTTCCGCCTTGAGCGAACACAGGTTTCAGCTTGGCCAATGCTTCCATGTTGGTGTCGGCTCTTGGCCCTTCATCATCGGCTACAATCCATGAACGTGTTTTGCGTTTTCCCCCTTCTACATACACTTCTTCTACCGTCACTGGCACGATTTCATCCTTAAACTTTCCACTGGAAATAGCTTGAATGGCTTTTTGGTGAGACTTATAGGCAAACATATCTTGATCTTCCCGACTGATGCCATACTTTTCGGCTACTTGTTCCGCGGTAAGTCCCATCGAGGTGTAATAATCGCTGTGCTCAGTAGCCAGGCGGTAGTTGAGAGCAGTTTTATAGCCCATAACCGGGACTAAACTCATCGACTCGGTTCCGCCGGCAATGATGCAGTCGGCCATGCCGGCATTGATTCGGCTTGCCGCTATGGCGATAGCTTCAAGCCCAGAGCCACAATAGCGGTTTACAACCATGCCCGGAACCTGAATTGGAAGCGACATTAAGGCTATCATGCGGCCCATTTGCATTCCTTGTTCCGCTTCCGGAACTGCATTGCCAACAATAAGATCGTCGATTTGTAGAGGATCTAATTGAGGGACTGAAACCACCAGATGTTTAATGACTTCCGCAGCCAGATCATCAGGGCGGGTAAAGCGAAAGCCGCCTTTTCCGGCTTTCCCTACGGCTGTGCGGTAACCCGCAACGATATACGCATTCATGGTTAGTTTCTTAAGGGTTTACCGGATTTGAGAACAGATTCAATTCTTTCTAAAGTCTTTCGTTCGGCGCAAAGGCTGAGAAAAGCCTCTCTTTCAAGGTCAAGTAAGTATTGTTCGGATACTAATTGTGGTTGACTGAGGTCGCCTCCACAAAGGGCATACGCCAGTTTAGTGGCTATTTTTTTGTCGTGGTCCGAGATGTAGCGGCCCATGCTCATGCCATTGATTCCAGCCATAAATAAAGCAATACCGGAACGTCCTTGAACGCGGATATCGTTTCGTTTCACCGGTTGTACATATCCGGAATCCGCTAATTGGATACAGTGTGCTTTGGCTTCTGCAATGAGTTGTCGTCCGTTGAGGCTTATTCGATCATGGCTGCGGAGATAGCCCATATCCCGGGCTTCTTCTGCCGAAGTAGCTACTTTGGCCATAGCGATATTCATGAAGGCATTTTGTAATGCATTCAATTCAACATCGCCTTGTTCAAATTTATCGGATACCCGCAAGGCCATTTCTTTGGTTCCTCCGCCAGCGGGAATTACTCCAACTCCCACTTCTACCAAGCCGAGATATGTTTCAGCCGCCATCTGAATGCCATCAGCATGAAGGGTGAATTCGCAACCTCCGCCTAATGTAAGGCCTCGTGGCGCTACGATTACCGGAACAGAGGAATAGCGTAGCCGCATGCTGGTATTCTGGAATGCCCTGATAGCAAAATCTAGTTCATCATATTCTTGCTCTATGGCAAACATGAATACCATTGCAAGGTTGGCTCCCGCCGTGAAATTTGCAGCTTCGTTGGCAATAACTACACCTCGAAAATCTTTCTCAGCGCGGTCTATTGCATGATGAATTGCCGCTAATTGCTCCGAACCTATCGCATTCATTTTTGAATGAAATTCAACATTCAGGATGCCATCACCTAAATCAATGACTGAAGCACCCTGATTGCGGTATACAACATATTCTGGCTTTAGCAAATCCAGAATAATCAACTGGTTTTGACCTGGAATACCTTCATAACGTTGGCTGCTTTGATTCCAGAATTGTAGGGACTTGCCGTCTTTCTTATAGAAACTATTGTTTCCAGAAGTAACGAGTTGGTTAACCCATTCACCTAATGGCAAGCCGTACATTTGGCAAAGCATTGCACCGTTTTTTACCCCGAGGATATCCCAGATTTCGAACGGTCCTAACTCCCAGCCAAAGCCGGCTTTCATGGCGTCATCAATTTGGTAGAGGTAATCCGCAATTTCAGGCATTCTGTGACTGATGTATGAGAATACCGCCGCATGTGTTTTTCTGAAAAAATCTCCAGCCTGGTCTGGGCTGTTAGCTAACATCTTAATGCGGGTTTTCAGGTCATCTACCTGGCGCAATTGATCGAGTATCGGAAGCTTTATTTTTTCTTGCTTGCGGTACTCCATCGTTTTTAAATCGAGCGAGAGTATTTCCTTCTTTCCGCCATCCTTCACCTTTTTATAAAAACCTTGACCGCTTTTATCGCCCAACCAAGCGTTTTCTACCAGTTTTTGAAGGAAAGGTGGAAGGTTGAACGCTGCTTTTCCTTCGTCATTGGGACAGTTTAGTGCTACACCGGAAGCTACCTTAGCGAGGGTATCTATGCCTACTACATCACAAGTGCGGAAGGTTGCAGATTTGGGGCGACCAACAAGAGGGCCTGTAAGTTTGTCCACCCATTCTACTGAAACGTCCATTTCTACTACAGTATGAAAGAGGCTCATAATGGCGTGAACTCCTACTCGGTTGGCGATAAAGGCCGGACTGTCTTTACATAAAACAGTAGTTTTGCCAAGGAACTTTCGGCCATATTCCATGCAAAAGTCAATGACTTCGGCCTCTGTATCCAATCCTGGGATAATTTCAAGCAGAGGAAGATACCGAGGAGGATTAAAGAAGTGAGTTCCAAGAAAGTTCTTTTTGAAATCATCTGATCGGCCTTCCGCCATCATTCTGATAGGAATACCTGAAGTATTGGAAGTCACTAAAGTTCCAGGCTTTCTGAATTGTTCAACCCGCTCAAACAATTGTTGTTTAATGGTCAGGTTTTCCACCACTACTTCGATAATCCAGTCGCATTCCTGAATCTGTTGTAAGTGATCAGTGAAATTGACAGTCTGAATGCGGCTGGCGAATCCTGCTTTGTATAGCGGAGCAGGATTAGATTTAATGGCGGCCTGTAACGCATCGTTTACGAGGCTGTTGCGTACTTGAGGATGTTCCAAAGTAAGCCCTTTGCCGGTCAGAGATTGGGGCAAGGTGTCCGGAATACGGTCGAACAGCAACACCTGTACGCCAATGTTGGCGAAATGGCAAGCGATGCGGGAGCCCATAATCCCGGACCCGAGCACTGCAACTTTACGGATGTTGCGCTTCATATTGAATATTGGGTTGGGGTTGGTTAACAGTTTGGTTGATTAAATCGATGACTTCGAAAAAGACCGCAAGCTTTTCAGCCGGAATTTGTTGTGCCAGTCGATTATTAAAAGCTTTTACATGGTCTTTGGCAATTTCCTTAGCCTCAAGGCCATCGGCAGTTAAGGCTATAGAAACCACGCGTTTGTCGCCACTGGAAGGTTTGGTTCTGGTTATCCAACCTTTCTCTTCGATTTTGTTAAGCGTGCGCGGAAGGCTTCCCGGCTCCATTCCAAGAGCTGCGGCAACTGGATTTAATTGCTGGCCTTTTTCTTCCAAATGAAGCAATACAAAGGCTTCTGAAATCCCAAGGTTATACTTGGCAGCCAGGGTGTTATACATCCTCGCAATGTTTTGCCAAGAGAGTTTTAAGTCGAAGCAGACGGCGCGTCTTTTCATAGTCGATATGCAAGCATATAGTATGCTTGCATAATATTGTAAACCTACATGACAGCTCCTAAAGGAGCAAGGAAATGGGTAAAAAATTTCTTACTTCGCTCCCGGATGGATTTATTTCTGACAGATCACTTAAAGCCAGGAATTAACACACTTCATGCAGATGAAAGTTTTCACTGTGTTAAAACGACCAGGCATCGGGTAGGGGATTCGATTTGGCTTTCTGATGGGCAAGGGCAACTTGCGCGAGGAAAGGTGCTAAACACGGATATCAAGGCAGTACAAATTCATGTTGAAATGGTTGAAACGCAATTAAAACCATCGCCACAAATCTCGCTTGGAGTTGCTCTATTAAAAAACGATAGTCGGTTTGAATGGCTAATTGAAAAGGCTGTAGAGTTAGGGGTGAGTCAGATTATTCCGATACAGACTAAAAGAACGGAGAAAGTTTATTTAAAAACAGATCGTTTGGAGCGTATCATCACTGCCGCTATGAAGCAATCAATCAAAGCTTGGCGACCGTCCTTACTTCCGGCTATTGAACTTGAAAAAATTGAACTCAGCGGTTTTGATCTGATTTTACTGGCGCATTGCCTTGAAGGCGAAAAAATTCCGATTACCCAAGTTTCGGGCACTTCAGCACCACTGCTTCTAATCGGACCAGAGGGTGATTTTACCCGAGAAGAAATCGACTTTGTTTTAAAACAAGGAGCAACAGAGATTAGCTTAGGGAATCATCGACTTAGAACCGAAACGGCTGCAATAGCCGGATTGGCGGTATTAACCATGTTGCAGCAATAAAAAAGCCCCGAATTTCGGGGCTTTTTTATTGAAGGAATTGCTTATTTCTTGCGTTGCTGAGCCGATTGTTGTTGTACTTTTGCCATTTCTTCCAAACGAGCAGCCCATTTTGATTTCTTCACCGGCTTCTTCTTGTTTTCTTGAATTTGAGCGTGCAATTTATCCTCGTCCACAAATCGGCGAATCATCCATTGTTGGCCAAACGTGATAAGGTTAGCCAATAAATAATAGTAGCTCAATCCTGCAGAATAATTATTCATAATGCCCAGAAACATCACCGGCATGATGTAACCGATGTATTTCATTTGTCCGGTTACTCCGGTAATTTGATTATTGAAGTGTGTGTATAACAAGGTTGAGGCAGTCATGAGGAGAGCGAACAAGCTCACATGATCGCCATACAGGAAAGAAATAATGGGCACATCGCCGAATGTCCAGACCGAATCATACGTCGATAAGTCTGTTGCCCACAGAAATGGCTGCTGACGAAGCTCAATAGATGCCGGGAAGAAGTTGAACATTGCAATAAGGATGGGAAGCTGTAGCAAAAGAGGAAGACAACCGCCTAAAGGACTTACTCCTGCACGTTGGAACAGCTTCATTTGCTCCGCTTGTTGCTTGGTTGCATCATTTTCATACTTAGCCTTCATCTCGTCTATCTCCGGTTTCAGAATCCGCATCTTAGCGGAAGAGATGTAAGACTTATAGGTGAAGGGGAAGAGAATAAGTTTGATAATAATGGTAAGAATAAGGATTACAAGTCCATAGCTTAAGCCAGTAGTGTCGAGCCAGTCGAATACTTTGATGACGACAAATTTGTTTACCCAACCGAAAATCCCCCAGCCAAGTGGAATCATTTCCTGAAGACCAATGCCGAATTCCTTTAATGTTGCATAGTCATTGGGGCCGAAATAGAACGAGAGGTTATGGATTTGGTTATCCGGATTTTTAAGTGGAAGAACCATTTCAGCATTGAACTCTTTAACGATAGAATCGGTGGAAGGAAGAATTGTTGAAACTTTTCCATCATCGAATTGCTGGTCAGCAATTAGGGTGGAATTGAAGAACTTCTGTTTAAAACTAATCCACTTTACGGCTGTTTTCAGCTCTTTTGTTTCGTAATCGGTGTAGTCTATGCGTTCTGGCGATTCGTCTGAAAAGCGGAAGTAGGCCGTACTCGTATTTCGTTCATCTTTTAAATCGTGTTCTTGACGAGGAGTGCTGGCAGACCAGTTTAAGCGAGTATAGTCGATATTGGTTGCTAGTATGTCTCCTAATCCGGCAATTTGAACTTGATGCTTGAGAAGAAAACTGCCTTTTTCTAAAGAATATACATGACGAATAAATCGCTTTTCATCTAAGGCTGCTGTAAATACAATTTTTCCGGAACTCGATTGAGTAGAGTCAACTTGAAAGAATAATTGACTTGTACTTATGTTTCGGTTGCTGGCAACATACTGGTAGCTTAATAAATTGGAGCCTTGCCTGAAAAGAGTCAGAGGTTTGCCCTTGTAGGTTTGGTAGTCCTTGAGGTTAACTTGTGCGGGTGCTGCACCCTTGGTATTAAAAGTTACAGTTAACTTATCATTAGACAATTGAACCCATTGCGCCTGGCCTTCACCTAATGGGGCAAAAGGGCCTAAAGATTCAATGAGAGCACTATCGGTAGGAGCTGCCGGCACACCGGCTTCCTTTATTTGAGCTACCTGATTTTGACGGGCAGGTTTAGCCTTTGCAGGTGCAGAGGGCTGGTCTTTGGGGAGGATGAACATGTTGAAAGTGACCAAAATGAGGCCTATCAACAAAAATCCTGTAAGGGTATTACGATCCATTCGGTGGCTTTAGAAAGCGGCGCAAAAATAAGAATTGAAGACTTACTAAAAATTTTAAAAAAAGTATGCTAAAAAAGAAGTTTGTATTTGGAAGTTTAGAAATCCGTTTCAATATTTGAGGCAACAAATACGGTTCCGTATGAAAAAAGTACTTTTTACCATTTGCATCGCTGCTGTAGGCATTTTCGCGCACAATGCCGCTTCAGCCCAGGGAAATCCTCCTCCTCCGCCATCTAATGGTGGAAACTCAGGAGGCCCGCCACCGCCACCACCACCGATTGGTGTACCTCTCGATGGTGGCATTACTGCACTTCTTGCTGCTGGTGCTGTTTTGGGAGCAAAGAAATTCAGAGCTCCGCAAGCCTAAGCAAAAGAAGAGAAAAGAGCCTTGTGACGACAAGGCTCTTTTTTTTTGTACCAAATTTTACGCAGCTTCGTTGTATTCACATGCAACAACAATCGGTTATTCGCTCACGTCTTGCTTGGATATTGAGCTTTGGCTTTCATGGCCTGTTGGCAATTTGGTTGCTTTTCAGCTCGTTAACAATGCCAAATCCTCCTCCTGTTGTAGAAGGAGTTGAGGTCAACTTCGGTACCGGCGAAGATGGAATGGGTGAAGTGCAGCCGGATGAATCGGGTGGCAGTATTGAAACTGTTGCTCCTTCTGAACAGGCTGAACAGGATAATTCATCAGATGCTTTGAATGAAAGCACTACTAAAACGCTTGTTGAAGAACAAAAAGAATCTCCGGAAGTAGTTTCAAGTACTACGAATACGAAAGAAAACACCTCTAACAATCCGATAAAAAACACTTCAAATCCTGTAACACAGCCTGTAATTGATCCAACTTCCCTTTATCCTGGAAAAGGAAAAGGTAAAGGAGGCAACGAAGGTGAAACCGGTAAACCAGGCGATCAGGGCAGCCCTGATGGATCCTTATATACTAAAAACCGCGAAGGAGGTGGTTCGGGTGGAAATTCGGGCGGTAGCAATGGCTCTGGTAAAACAGGGATAATTCACACGTTAAAAGGCCGTGTGATGGAAAAATCGCCAAGTATTCGATACGATAAGCAATTAGCAGGTAAAGTGGTTGTTGAAGTCTGGGTAGATGATAAAGGAAGGGTTGTTAGGGCATTGCCAGGCGCTCGTGGAACAACGATTTCCGACCACGATGTTTGGGAGGAAGTCCGGATAGGAATTCTTACCTCTCGTTTTAATGCCGTTCCAGATATGGAGGACGAACAGCGAGGCTTTATTACGATTACTTTTGTGCTTCAGTGAGTGCTAAGAATCAGCAATATTCCGAAACTTTACAATTTCTTTTCAGTCAACTGCCAATGTACCAGCGTATTGGGCAGCAGGCTTTTAAGAAAGACTTAACCAATACCAAAAAGCTCCTCCGAACGTTCGGGCAGCCACATCTTCGATTTTCATCCATCCACATTGCAGGAACCAATGGCAAAGGTTCTGTTTCTCATTTACTTGCCGCAGTTTTTCAGGCGCACGGATATTCAACAGGTCTTTACACTTCCCCCCATTTATTAGATTTTAGAGAGCGTATCAGGGTAAACGGTATCATGATTCCTGAGTGTGATGTCGTTGCCTTAAGCGACCGCATGCGCGATTCTCTGACCGACATTCAGCCTTCCTTTTTTGAAATGACTGTGGCAATGGCGTTTGAATACTTCGCTCAATGCCAGGTGTCAATGGCAATTATTGAAACAGGACTGGGTGGACGATTAGATTCTACGAATGTAATTACTCCGGTTTTGTCTGTTATAACCAACATTGGTCTTGATCATACAGAAATGTTGGGTGACAACATTGCGGCTATTGCATTTGAAAAAGCCGGAATCATTAAGCCCGATGTTCCGGTAGTGATTGGGCATGCAACGGAAGAATCCGAACCGGTTTTTAGGCAAATGGCAAACGAACGTCGTGCTCCTTTGCGAATGTCACAGGATGCCTGGAAAGTAGAAATCTTGCAGTCCGGAGATGATGGTTTGTTACTGAATGTCAGTCGGTTAAATAAAGTAATCTATCAAAATCTCAAAGTAAGCCTTGCTGGGCATTACCAAGTAGAGAATGTAAGAACAGTATTGGCGGCCCTGGATCAGCTCGAACGGATGGGTTATGATTTTGAAGAAGAAAAAATTCGGTACGCGTTCGCTCATGTTTCAACCCTAACCGGGCTTTTGGGTCGTTGGCAGGTGTTGGCAACTTTTCCAAGAGTTATTGCAGACACAGGACACAATGCGCATGGTTTAAAGGAAAGCATGCGACAGTTGCAACTTGAAAAGGCTTCTTCCCTAAATTTTGTACTTGGATTGGTGAAGGAGAAGGATTGGGCTTCGTTATCGGAATTATTGCCTCCAAATGCCCATTATTTTTTAACACAGGCTGATATTCCACGCGCAATGCCGCTGGAACAACTTGAGGCACTGGTTAATGATAAGGGCTGGGTCTTTACTAATTGTGGAAGTGTAAATGAAGGGGTAAAAACAGCAGTTACGAACTGTCCTTCAGACGGAATAGTGTTTATTGGTGGAAGTACCTTTACGGTTGCGGAAGCACTTCCATTGTTTCAGGAGGGTCGTTATGTCGGATAATCAACAGCGAGCTGCTATCATTCTTTATACGGATGGAGCGGCCTTGGGAAATCCCGGAAAAGGGGGATATGGGTTAATTCTGATGTCGGGACAACACAAGAAAGAGTTGAAAGAAGGTTTCAGGCTCACCACCAACAACCGAATGGAGCTACTGGCAGTTATTGTAGGATTAGAGTCTTTAAAACAGGATGGTCATCCGGTAACGGTCTATTCCGACTCCCGTTATGTAGTGGATGCAGTTGAAAAGGGTTGGGTTTTCGGTTGGGAGAAAAAAGGATACCATCAAAAAAAGAATCCAGATCTCTGGAGCCGGTTCTTAAGGATATACCGCAAGCATCAGGTTAAATTAGTTTGGGTTAAAGGCCACGCTGATAACCCTTGGAACAACCGATGCGATGAGCTTTCGGTTGAAGCCGCTAAACTCGGACCTTGGTCTGTTGATGCGGTGTATGAGCAACTTTCTGCATCGGGACAAGCATAAAAGTTTAGAAGCGAATGAGTAAACCGATTCCGGTTGTTTGGCTTAACTGCACGTCTATGTCCTGATTAGGGTCGAAAATTAGAATCCCCAGCAAGGAAACATTCAAGTATCGATTGATTTTCGCAGTAGCTGCTAATTCGGCTCGATGCGTGATTTCTGAAAGGGGCTTGTTGTAAGGCCAAAAACCAATGTAGCGTAAACTGCCTTCTACATTTTCCATCAGTTTACGTTGATGGTATCCCATTAATTGAAAGGCAAATTCATTCAATACGGTTTTACCAATGGGCACACCGTAGTTTTGGGGTTCAGTTTGGTAAAGAGTTGTATCGGTAACAAAGGTTTGTCTAAGAGCCCCGGTGCCAAATCGAATCCAGAGTTTCTCGCTTTTTTTCCATTCAAAACCGATGGAAGAAGTTAAATAAGCAGGTGAAAAAAATCTAGAAATAAGGATTTCTTGTTCTATGCCGGCAGCATTTCTATCATAACGGAATCCATCGGTAAACTGAGTTTGGAAGTTCAACCCCACATAAGCATTCCAGTAAGGCGATAATTTATATCCGAATTTCAAGTCAATAAAAATTCTGTCTAGGGTTTTTCGGATTCCTTGGCCGCGAGTGTTTTGTTGGCCAAATTGCAAATCGGTTTCTGCATCGAAAGAAAGATGGTTCTTCTTGAAATTGATTTTGTTGTTGAACAAGGCTGAAAATGCCAAGGAATTGGTACCTCCTCCTTTCCAATTCTCAGAAAAACTGGCCTGATTAACATTTAACCCTAAGCGGGTTTGCTGTAGCCATGAAGAAGGAGGAAGGCTGTCGGTTGGCGATGCTAACGAATTCAGAGTTGCAACGAAAAACAGACAGAAAAGGCATTTAAGCAGTTTCATGAGCAGTGAAATGGATAATTTCGGACAAAAATGACACTTTTTTAGAAATCTGATATAAACGTTTACCTTTGAAACCAAGTTCTGCTCAACAGGACGAGGTTCGGCTTATGGCCGATGAAAAGGGAACCGCGTGTAAATCGCGGGCTGTCGCGCAACTGTGATGTAGCTCAAAGGTTCAGTTATTAAGCCACTGTGAAAATGGGAAGGCGACTGAATGCTACCAGCCAGGAGACCTGCCTTGTTCTATGAGGACAACGCTTTCGCGGATGAAGCATTGACCCGTTGGCAAAAACCGGCATAGTTATGCCCGGATATTGCTTTTGGTATTTACTTCTTCCTAAGCTCAGAATATGCTTAGTCTCAAAAATTTCGAACCATGAATAAGGTATTACTTTTTATAATTTGTTGTTTAGCTTTTACAGCTTGTAACAAGGACGATACTCCTGCACCGATTCCTAATTCTCCATTCAGTGAAGGTGTTCTTGTGCTGAACGAAGGTGCTTTCGGGAGCGGCACCGGAACCGTTCAATTTTACCATTACACCAATAAAACCATTTCAGGCGATTTATTTTTTCAAACCAATAACCGTCCGCTGGGAAATATCGCTCAATCAATTCTTAAAGTCGGGAACGAATACTGGATTACGGTGAATAATGCGGAGAAAATAGAAATTACGGACGCCAACCTTAAAAGTGTTTCCACCATAGGAAATGTTAATTTACCGGATCATTTCTGTTATCCAGGTTTTGATAAGGTTTATGTGACGGAATGGAAATCGTTTATTTCAACTGGAAATTTGATAGTAATTAACCGTAATTCTAAATCAGTATTGAAACGAATTAGTGTAGGCGAACTACCATCTAAAATGCTTTATTCGGGCAATCAACTATTCGTTGTGAATTCCGGCGATAGCACCATCTCGGTGATTAATGCACAAGCAGATACGTTAGTTCGAAAAATCACGGTTGGAGATCGTCCGAATGGAATCGAAAAGGATGCCGCTGGTAGAATATGGGTATTATGTGGCGGAAAACTTTCCTTCACCGGAACAGAGACCAACGGCAGTTTGGTTCGGCTTAATACCGGCATAGACAACGTCGATTTCCGATATTCCTTCCCACTTAACACGGATCATCCGGAAAATCTAGTACTGAATCCGGCGGGCGATGTTCTTCTTTTTTCTTTGAATAAACTTATTTACAGCATGCCTATTCAATCAACAGTTCCGGGAAGTACTAATGTGAGTGCCAACATCTACAAAATGAAGGTTGATAAAGGCAGAAACAGACTTTATGTTACGGATGCAGGAAATTTTTCTTCCCCAGGCAAGGTTTATATGTATAGTTTGCCGGGATTGTCCTTGGTTGATTCGGTAAATGCAGGCGTGATTCCACGAGAGATTTTGGTAGAGTAAGCTACACCGTGTAGTTAGTAGTCAAGCTGTTTTTGAGTAAATCATTTAGCACTTACTGACATCATGATTTTCTAAATCTTGAGAATTGATAATTATCTTTGGGTATGAAGCGTGTTGATAGGGAATCACAAAAATCATTTGGCAAAGAATTCGCAACCAAGGGGTTAAATGGTTTTTTATCCAAAAGCATTCTTGATAGGCCTTCTTTAAGAAAGGTAGTGTTTGCTGCTATGGAAGCAACCAAAGAGGCAAGTGAAACGGCTAAACATGCAGGAATTCCGCTTGTTTTTTCTAAGCAAGGAGTTCTTTATGAGAGAGCCCCAGATGGCAGCGAAAAAGTGCTATTAACGCAACCCAATATAAGAAAAAGAATACGCAGGTTTTACAAGTTGAAATAGCATGCAAAAACGAATTCGTGTTTTTGCAGGTCCTAATGGATCGGGAAAATCTACTATCATTCCCAAGGTCGTTGAAGAATTAGGTCATGAGAAAAGGTTGGGTGTTTATGTCAATGCGGACGACATCGAAAAAGAATTTAGAAATCAAGGATTTCTTCAACTTGAACCATTTATAGTTACAGTAGAAGCTTTAGTTCTTGAAAATTTCTTTAAAACGAGCTCTTTTGCACCTGTTGCAAGAAAGCAACCAGAGATGTGGTCTAAGTTTTATCTCAGCGAAAATAAGTTGTATTTCAATGGTCAAGTTGATTCTTACTTAGCAGCAGATGTTGCAGAATTTCTACGAATATGCCTTGTTAAACAAGAAGTATCATTCACCTTTGAAACTGTACTGAGCCACAGATCAAAGATTGATTTTCTAAAGAATGCGAAATCAAGAGGCTATAAAATTTACTTGTATTACATCGCTACTGAAAATCCAGAAATCAATATCAGTAGGGTGAAATTACGCGTTACCCAACAAGGGCATTCAGTGTCAGAGTCGAAAATCAGGGAGCGATATGATAGAAGTCTAAATAATCTTCGTCCAGCGGCACTTTGTAGCGATAGAGCCTATTTATTTGATAATTCTAGTGATATTGCTCATCAAGTTGCTTATGTAACATCGGGTGAAAATGTTGAAATATTTGAACCTGATAATACTCCCGAATGGGTTGTTAAATACTTACTAGATAACGCAGAATGAGGCAAATTTAATTTTTTATAGGGGCTCTCCTTACTCAATTATCAACACTTAACGAACTATCAGTTACACCATCCCTTTAAGCATATCCAGAGTGTCAATTTCCTGAACGGTCTTATCGGTGCGCCAGCGCAGGATTCTTGGAAAGCGGAGTGCTACGCCAGCTTTGTGCCGATTGCTCAAGTTGATGCCTTCAAAGGCTACTTCGAATACCAACTCAGCCTTAACACTTCGCACCGGGCCAAATCGTTCGATGGTGTTAGCTTTAATCCAGGCATCGATGGATTTTATTTCTGCATCAGTTAACCCGGAATAGGCTTTCGCTACCGGAACCAACTTCTCTCCGTCTTTCACCGCTAAGGTGAAATCGCTGTATAAATTGGCGCGCCTTCCATGTCCGGCCATGGCATACAACAAAACCATATCAGCCGTGTAAGGATCAAGCTTCCATTTCCACCAAAGCCTTTTGGTTCTTCCACTTCCATAATGGCTGTGGATGTTTTTCAGCATCAAACCTTCTGCTCCTGCTGAACGTGCTTCAGTTCGCCAGACAGAAAAAGCTTCCCAGTTATCTGAAGTCTTAACTTCGCTTAGAAGCAAGTTAGCAGGGAAGTTGCCTGCAAGTTCCTCCAGCTTTTCCCGACGTTCATTCCATGGTTTGTTTCTCCAGTCGGCACCTTCAAACTCCAGTAAGTCGTAAGCCATAAACACTACCGGATGAGTTTGAAGCAGCTTTTTCGAAGGTTTTTGAGTGTTGATTCTTTTTTGAAGTTCCAGAAACGTTCCCAGACGGTTTTCTTGCCAAACCAACAATTCTCCATCTAAAACAAGACCGGTAGGAAGCTGGGAAATGGACGCATGGATTTCCGGAAAGTGGTGGGTAATCAATTCTTCACCACGACTCCAAATAAAAGCCTGGCCGCTGCGATGGATTATTTGTGCCCGTATTCCATCCCATTTAAGCTCAGCAGCAAACTCATTGGCGGGATGATTTTCTTGAAAGGTTGGTTCTACAACGTAAGCCAAACACAAAGGATAAGGTTTGGACGGATCTTCTTTGAGCTTTTCCGGATTCAATAATAGGTCAAGGGTGGTGTCTAGTGGTGACCACTTTCCTGAGAGGCAGTATTTAATGGAGACTTCATTTAACCCGGTATGAGCGGATAAGGCTTTTACCAAACTTCCTTGGCTTAATCCAATTCTGAATCCTCCCGTAATTAACTTATTGAAAACGAATATTTCATCCTGATTTAAAGATGCCCAAGCTTTCAATAGGAAGGTTTCTTTTTCCTCGGAACTGGCCGATTTTAGTTGAGTCAGTTCCATCATCCATTGATGCAAAGGCTTGTCGCTTCCTCCTTGTTTTTTTGGAAGTAGAAGCGAAATGCATTCAGCAAGATCGCCGATGGTGTGGTACGTTAACTCAAACAACCAGTCGGGAAGTCCGGCTTCTCTGGCACCCCAAAGCTTTAATTGGGTGGAAGTAATGCTGCGGGGCGGTTTTTTTCCGGCAAACAGTGCAATGGTCCAAAGAACATCATCGGCATTAGCCTGTCGAAAATAGGCTGTAAGTAAGCGCTGCTTTTCGTTGGAAGAATTGGTGCGATCGAGCTGCTCGAACAAGGCAGTGAACAACTTCATGACTCATCTCCTCCGAATTCAGTACGCAATACTTCTGCATCTAATCCCCGACTTTCTCTCAAATACCTTGAGAGAATATCGGAATAGCCGTGAGTTACCAAAATTCTTTCCGCACCGCTTTGATCAATGGCTTTCAGCAGTCCGTCCCAGTCGGCATGGTCAGAGAGAACAAACCCACGAGCAACATTATTCCTGCGTCTTTGGCCTCTAACCGCCATCCAACCAGAACAAACGCCAATTTCTGTTTCTCCCCACTTGCGAAGAATGGCATTCTCTTCACCCGAAGGTGGAACAATGATGAGGGCTTGTTTGCGTGTTTCTGGATCTATTGATGCGTTAATGGCAGGAACTTCCGGAATTTTGAAACCATCCCTGATTAATGCTTGATTATTCTGTGCAATGATTGGATGAACGAACAAAGGTCCGGGGCCATTTTGAAGTCCCATGATAAGCCGCTGTGCTTTGCCAAGTGAATAAGCCGTGAGTTGGGACGCCTTCCCATCGCAGATGTTGGCTGCCCACCAGAGTTTGATTTCTTCAAATATTCTTTCAGACTCGGTCCAACGGTATGCCGGTATTCCGAAGGTAGATTCAGTGATTAAAGTATGACATTTAACGGTTTCGAAAGGAGCGCTTAAGCCGTCATTTTGAAGTTTGTAATCGCCCGTAACCACCCAAACTTCTCCCTGATGTTCCAGCCGTACTTGAGCGGAACCCGGAATATGTCCGGCAGGATGAAAGCTAAGGTGAACGCCATTCACCGTTAATTTTTCGCCAAAAGGAAGCCCTTGAAATTGGATATTTTTCCCCAATCTCAACCGAAGGATGGATTCATTCTGCTCTTGAGCGAGATAATGCTCCATGCCCGTTCTAGCGTGATCGGCATGCGCATGGGTGATGACCGCTCGCGGAACTCGTCGCCATGGGTCGATATAGAAATCGCCTTGAGTACAATAGAGTCCTTCAGGTTTGAGCGTTAGCATACTTCAAATAGAAACCGAAAAAAGTAAAGATTGGCAATGTTGAAGGTGAGAAAATCTGTTTTGTTGATAACAAGGCTATTGAGGAACGTTTTGTTTATGCTTACAACCGAGTCAGGCATTCATAAACTTATAGTTCGAAAAGTCTCGATTTTATTTCCCAATAACGGATTTAAGAGAAACCATCAATCGTTTTAATTCAAGGATAAATGGCCGTTACCGCTCGTTGATTCCTCATCTGATTTTTTGGAAGGGAGAAGAGGTTGGCTTACCTTCGTTTATAGCCAAATCGACAGGGTAACCTTCAAATTATTTCCAATGAGCAGCATAGACACTTCTTTTTTAGAACGTTGCATACAAACATTGGAGCAATCCTACTCGCTTTTAACACAAACCAATCAAGAAGAAATAGCTTTCGATATCTATAGGTCGGCTTCAGTTAAGGAGTTTGAGATAATCTTAGAGCAGTGTGGAAAGCTCTTAAGAAAAGCGCTTAAGCCTTTCTTTCATTCTCATCAAGCAGTAGATCGTTTATATTTCAAAGAGGTATTCAAGCATGCAGTATTAAAATCCGTCATTTCGCCTGAATTATGTGAGCGCTTTCTTATTTATCGTGATAATAGAAATCATACTGCTCACGATTATGGGGTCAATTTTGCGGAAGAAACGCTGGTATTGCTGCCACAGTTTATTGAAGACGCCAAACTGTTGGTTGAATCTATTAAGATGCTTCCTGATGATACTGAGAACTAAAGATAAAGCACTCCTTACGGCCCTCTTCGAGACCGTTCCAATTCCTATAGAAGTTTGGGTATATGGAAGTAGGGTTAATGGAAAAGCTCACGAGGGCAGTGATTTAGATTTGGTGGTTAGAACGCCAACTTTGGAGCGATTGCCTTTCGACCTCTTTTTTAACCTCAAGGAGCAAATTCGAGACTGCAATGTGCCCATTATTGTCGAAGTATTTGATTGGGCCAGATTACCTGAAAGCTTTCATGCCCGTATAGAAGCCAATTATGAAGTGTTCTTTCGATCTAATGGATTTCCGGATATGGACACCCAAGCTAGAGGGGTAAAAACGAAGTAATTTTTAGTGATTGCCATTCTTTAAACACAAAAAAGCCTGATTAGCTAACTAATCAGGCTTTTTTGTAGAAAGTGGCGATTACTTCAACAACTCTTTCAGCTTCGCATCGAGTGCCGGGCCGCGTAAGTTGGTCGCGATGATGGTTCCGTCTCCATCAATAAGGAAACTCATTGGAATAGAGTTTACGCCGTAAAGCTGTCCGGCAGAGCTTTCCCATCCACCAAGGTCGCTTACGTGGTTACTCCACTCTAACCCATCAGCAGCAATGGCTTTAACCCAGGCATCTTGCTTGGTGTCCATGGAAACGGAGAAAACAGTAAAACCTTTAGCGTTTTTGAACTTCTTATCCTTAAATTCTTGATAAGCACTTACTACATTGGGGTTTTCACGGCGACATGGGCCACACCAAGAAGCCCAGAAGTCAAGCAATACAAGCTTGCCTTTCAATGAGCTAAGCTTAATTACTTTACCGTCTGGATTTTTCAGTTTAATGTCGGGTGCTTTTTGTCCGATAGCGGGTTGAGCTTGAACGGCGAGGCCAATGAGTAGGCCTAAACAAAGGGAGAGGAGTTTTTTCATGGTTTAAATTCGAGTTTGCGCTTTGTCAAGTTAAGTGCCAGAATAGCGTGTTTATTCCGAAATTATTGTTAAAGTTAATCTAACCGGCGTATTTGTGCGCCAAGGGCTCTTAGCCGACCGTCAATGTTTTGATATCCGCGATCAATCTGATGGGCATTGTGTATTACGCTCTTGCCTTCTGCAGACAACGCAGCAATGAGCAACGACACTCCAGCACGGATGTCGGGGGAAGTCATCTGGATGCCACGTAGTGGGAAGCGTTTGTCGTTGCCAATGACAGTAGCCCGGTGCGGATCGCAAAGGATGATTCTCGCGCCCATATCAATCAGCTTATCAACAAAGAAAAGGCGGCTTTCGAACATTTTCTGGTGAATTAGCACCGATCCACGGGCTTGAGTGGCTACCACCAACACAATGGAGAGTAAGTCAGGCGTGAAACCCGGCCAGGGTGCGTCGGCGATAGTGAGGACAGATCCGTCAATGAAAGTATCGATGGCGTAATGATCCTGAGCTGGAACATGAATGTCGTCGCCTTTCATCTCCATCTTAATTCCCAAGCGGCTAAACACTTGCGGAATAACACCAAGATGCTCAATACCGGCACCTTGGATGGTGATATCCGAACCAGTCATGGCGGCAAGCCCGATGAACGAGCCTACTTCAATCATATCCGGCAGCAGAGTATGGGAACAACCGTTCAGCCGTTCTACGCCTTCAATGGTGAGGAGGTTAGAACCAATGCCGGAAATTTTTCCGCCCATGCTGTTAATCATGCGGCTTAACTGCTGGATGTAAGGCTCGCAGGCGGCGTTGTATAAGGTGGTAGTTCCTTTGGCCAGACAAGCTGCCATCAAAACATTGGCCGTACCGGTAACCGAGGCTTCGTCGAGTAGGAGGTAAGCACCTTTCAGTTCAGAAGCGTCAACGTGGTAAACTTCTTCTTTCGGGTCGAAGTTGAATCGCGCACCAAGTTTTTCGAAGCCGAGAAAGTGAGTGTCGAGTCGGCGGCGTCCGATTTTATCGCCTCCGGGTTTCGGGATGAAGGCTCTTCCGAAGCGTGCCAACATTGGCCCTAAAATCATAATAGAACCACGTAAAGCAGCTCCTTTAGCTCGAAACTCTTGGGAGTTCAGGAAATCCAAGTTCACATTTGCCGCCTTGAACTTGCAGCATCCGGGCGCAATCCAGGTAATTTCAACGCCTAAATCAGCTAACAACTTAATTAGGTTGTTGACATCGAGGATATCAGGCAGGTTATGAATAGTAACTTCTTCTTCTGTTAATAATACAGCAGAAAGAATTTGGAGTGCTTCGTTTTTAGCTCCTTGAGGAATAATAGTACCGGAGAGTTGTTTCCCTCCAATGACTTCAAATGCGTCGGCTTTGGTGGTCATCTTGGCCTTTTACGGTAGAAATTACGATTGTTGTTGGGTTTCTTTTTCTTGTTGTTCCTGTGCTGCCCTTCGGTAGCAAGGTCGCGAGGACTAAGGTCGCGAAGTACTTCCAGTTGAACTTCATCGGTAGTCATTACAATCCGACCTTTCGATAAGGTTTTCAGGTCATTGAGTACTTCCTCGTCGTTGATGATGCTTTTGTTCCAATTGCGGTACAAATGCTTCATCATGTTAGCATTCTGCTCTACAAATCGGGTGCGTTCCGGGCCTTCAGCCATTTCCAAGGCTTTTTCAATCATTTTCTCTAAGATTTTCCCGTAGTGCTTAATGCGTATGTTGGTTTTTGGATAAGGAAGCGCTTCCGGACGATCTTGCCCTAATGGTTTGGGCGGAGCAGGATATGGGCCTTCAATATCAAGCTTATAGTCACACATCATATAAAGGTGATCCCAGAGCTTATGACGGAAGTCAATGAAGGCGTCTTTGCTGGTTTGATTCAGTTGAGCCATAACCTCTACTACTGTGTTAGCAGCTTTAGTACGCTCTTCTTTATCTGCAATGGTGAGCAGATGTTGCGCCATTAGATAAACATTGCGACCGTATTCCTTGATAGGGAGCAGGCTGCGTGTGGTGTTATATTCCATTCGTTATAGCGAAGATGCGGTAAAAATAAAGGAACTAACGTAGTTTCGCGCCGCATTCCTATGATCACGGTTTCCAATGTTTCGCTTCGCTACGGCAAGCGCGTTCTTTTTGAAGACGTTAACGTCAAATTTACGCCGGGCAATTGCTACGGCCTCATCGGTGCTAACGGTGCTGGAAAGTCCACTTTTCTAAAAATTCTCGCCGGAGAAATTGACCCGACTACTGGCCATTTTTCTATGAGTCCAGGCGAGCGGATGTCGGTACTCAAGCAGAACCATTACGAATACGACGAAAGTTCGGTATTGAATACGGTGATGATGGGCAACAAAAAGTTGTGGGACATCATGCAGGAAAAAGATGCGTTGTATGCAAAAGCCGACTTTACTGATGCCGATGGCCTCCGGGCCGGAGAGTTAGAAACGCATTTTGCTGAGTTGGACGGCTGGAATGCAGAAAGTGATGCTGCCAACTTGCTCATGGAACTGGGCATTCCAGAAACCCGCCACTTTAGCCTGATGAAGGACTTGAATGGTAAGGAAAAAGTAAGGGTGCTTTTAGCGCAAGCACTTTTCGGAAATCCTGATATTCTTCTGCTCGATGAGCCTACTAACGACCTCGACATCGAAACGATTTCTTGGTTAGAGAACTTCCTCGCTGATTTTCAGAATACCGTCATTGTGGTTTCTCACGATCGTCACTTCCTCGACACTGTTTGTACCCACATGGCGGATATAGACTTTGGCAAAATTCAGCTTTACACCGGAAACTATTCGTTCTGGTATGAAAGCTCTCAGTTGGCACTCCGCCAGCGTTCGGATCAGAATAAGAAAATTGAGGATAAGCGTAAGGAGTTGCAGGAGTTTGTGGCTCGCTTTAGTGCCAATGCTTCCAAGTCGAGACAAGCCACCAGCCGAAAGAAATTGCTGGAAAACTTGGTTGTGGATGCTATTCCGCCTTCCAACCGGAAGTATCCGGGCATCATCTTCCAAGCAGAACGCGAATGTGGCGACCAGATTCTGGAAGTTCATAACTTGAGTAAGCTTGGCAGTGAAGGAGAGTTATTGTTCGGGAAGGTCAGTTTCAAACTCACCCGAACCGATAAAGTGATTTTGCTTTCTAGAAATCAGCTCGCTATTTCTGCTTTTTTTGAAGTATTGAATGGCCGAGTTACTCCAGATACCGGAGAATTCAACTGGGGGCAAACTATTTCACGTTCTTATCTTCCGAACGACAACGCGCCTTATTTCAGCAATCCTCAGAACCTGGTAGATTGGTTGCGCGAGTACAGCAAGGAGAAAGATGAAACCTATATCCGTGGATTTTTAGGAAGAATGCTGTTTTCGGGCGAGGAAGTGTTCAAGATGTCGAATGTGTTGAGTGGAGGGGAGAAAATGCGTTGTATGATTTCGCGCATGATGCTGACCAACGCCAACTGTTTGATGTTGGATGAGCCTACCAATCACTTGGATTTGGAAAGCATCACCGCCTTCAACAACTCCCTCAAAGACTGGAAACACGTACTCTTATTGGCTACCCATGACCACGAATTTGCTCAAACAGTAGGTAATCGAGTCATTGAAATCGGCCCGAAAGGCGTAGTAGATAAATTGATGAGTTTTGATGAGTACATCACCAGCGCTGAAATAAAAGTACAGCGCGAGGCGATTTATTGACACGTTCCTTCAATTTACTTTTCTAGCAGATTTTCAATTAGTGGCGATAATATTTTATATCGTCTAAAATCGCATAAGCTGCGAAAATCTACCGGTAATTCCATTTGAAATACCAGTTTTTTAATGGATATGCACAATCGTAATAGTCCTTCAGATTGACACAGATTGACAAGTTTCCCGCAGATTGGCGCAAAATTCAAGCTGGCTGTTCGGGTAGTTTGCAACGCAGATTAGCGCAAATTAGCGTAGGAATCGGCGCAAATCCGCGGGAAAAGTGCCATGTGAAAAAGATAGGAACGTTGCCTTTGAATAGCTCTATTCGATAGTGAATATTCCATTTTTATCCTTGGGGAAATCCATTGGATAGATTAATTCTATTTCTAGCAATCCCTAATATTTTGTGCATTTCATCTCTTTGATTGACACTTTCTTGAATGTCATTTAAAGTCTCCAGAAATAAGGTGTATTCCTCATTATTAGCAATTAGTTGAGCAGCTACTTGATAAAGTGGAAAACTTAAGGAAATAGATGTAATTTTATCGTTTTTAGCTAAGGCCATACTAAACTCAAATAAATCTCTAGGAATATTTTCATCCAATTGCTTTGTTGATAATTCATGCAATTTTGTAATACAATCTTCTAATGAATTACCTATTTCATCTTCTTGGTCAGCAGTTTCAAAGAGCCCTTCAGTAAGTACTTCTTTGAGTGTAGTTCATTCGTTAAATGCACTACTAAAACTGTTTTTTTAAATCTTGTTCGATATGCTCAATAAAATACTGTTTGATATTTTTTCAACTTCTTGAATTGATTTCCATTCTTTATAATTCTTCTTACCGACGTAATTAAATATAGTATTGTCTAATCTTTCTTTATAAAACGATTTAGATTCTGAGTTACCATAATGGGAAAAATAGTACATCAATTCGTACTCTAAGTCATTGTTAACACAAGACTTATAAAGGAGGAAATGAACTAATTCCTCGCTAGGTACTTGTTTAAAAGATCTGCTAAATCTTTGCTCCATAACTGTTGATACATGGGACTTTTTATTTTAACTCTATTAAATGCACTTGAATTAAATATACGTATGTTGCCCTTTCTATCATCTCGAGTCTGGTACTTCCAGCTCCTTTAATTGGTATTTTGTGTGAGAAGGAAGAAGGAGAAAGCTGCTCCAATTAGAGCTGAGGCGCATTCTGGGGTTATAGCGGCTCAAGAAATGTTGGAGGGTGTCTATGTTGGCGGTTATTTCATCGCTGGATTTTAAACCAAGGTGTTGCTTAAAAAATGCTTCAGCCTGTGGTCGTTCGAAGGGCGAAGTAATCAGTCGAATGGGCTTTTTGGAGTATGGAATCAGGGCTTTTTTTGCAGCATCAAGGAGTTCAGACCGATTTAGTATGCTGAATTCCAAATTCAACACCAGCACTACGGGTAAATGATTTCGAAGATTCGTTGATTCGCTCTTTTTTCCTGCTTGTTGTGCAATCAATGCATTCGATATAAATATGCATAAGCAGGTAATTCCTAAAAAAAGTAGTAAACGTGATTTCATGATTAGTTCGCTTTAATCGTGAATAGTTGATAAGCATTATTTTTAATTCGAAAGGAATAAAAGCGACCATTCGCCTGATTGTAAGTGTTTCCGGTCGAGGTAAACCAAGGTTTCCATGATTCGGGAAGAGCCTTCCAAGGAACGGTTTTCACAAGGCGGTCTTGGTAAAAATAATCTACTAAAACAGGGTCTGGGTGGAAGTTGAGGTGGATGTTTATCAAAGAATCAAATTGGTGTGTGCCTATTTCAAACGAATTTCTTCGCTCTTTTGGGCCGGAAGCAGACTTTCCAATCAATAGGGTATCGTTATAAATGAATGTAGAAAAGCGTTCATGAAGAAAAGAAGCGTCGTTAGTAATGGGCTTAAATTGTTGGAATTCTGATAGGTAATTCCAAATCAAATTTCCCTCGCTTAGATATCGAACATCTTTCCACGAATTGGTATTAAAAGGAATCAATTGTGCTTCTCCGCGAAAACGATCTTCTAACGTTCGCCGATGTATCTTCCACAAACCACGCAATGGTACCAATTGATGGTTACTGAGTCGATAAGCAGACAATCGATAGGCACTATCTAAATTGCCCAAGCCATATTGACCATGAATAACCGGATGATGATTGAATACCACCGTGTCACCAACAATACCGGCTAAGTTCGAAGATTGTTCGTAGTTGGGGTATATAGGGTCAGGATTGGAAGGAGAATAATTAAGCCAACGACTTTGGAGTAGTTTAAAGTTGGAATCCAGGAGGAAGTAAACCGGATAATACCTTAATTGGCCTGATTCATCGTCTCCACTATAAATGCTGAAGGTAGCGATAATCAATAAGTTATTCTGAATCGAAGCAAATTCATAGGAATTTAAAATGGGCTTTTTCTTGCTGAATTCCACCAGTTCAGAAAGGGCAGATGCTGCCATAAGCTGTGATAGCGACACCGTTTTCACTGCGGTTTGTTTTGCTAAATCGTAATGAATCAACTCGAGTGCTACCGGATATGAAAGTATAAAGAGGGAGTTCCCTATCCAAACGCCTTTGGCCTGATGAAGTGGAACTGCGCCTTCCTTGATTACCAAAGCCGCCGATTGTCCTGAGGATTTTTCACCGAAAAGGCTCAGGGCGAGTATCAATAGTAAAGTAACGCAATGAGTTTTCAATAGGGTAAACATGGGCAAGATGCTGGGTTAAGTAGGTTGTTGAAGGTGGTCTTAAATAAGTTTTACCAAGTAAAGGCAAATATTTCCATGTAAATTAATTCAAAGAAAGGCTAACTCAAAATGCTTGAGTTTTATTTCATTTAGTTTCTGCTCATGGGTGGGCATATAAAAAATAACCTATAAAATCCCTTAGCGTTGTAGCGGCTTAGCGAGTAAAAAAAAATCAAATAAAGCTCTAGCAAAGGCGCAAAGGCGCAAAGTGAGGAAGAAACCCTTGGCGTCTTAGCGTCTTAGCGAGCAAAATAAGTCTCTCGCAAAGGCGCAAAGGTGCAAAGTGAGGATAAAAAACCTTGGCGGCTTCGCGGCTTGGCGTGAAAAAACCTCGTGCCCTCGTGCGTGTTCGAATTGCATTAAAAAAGCCCCCAATTGGGGGCTTTTCTTACTTCTTCATCGTTACGTTCATCACGTTATCATCCGGTTCGCGGTCAATGAGAATATTGAGTGGGTCAATACCGGCTTGTTCAGGCTTTCCTTCTACTTCTACCTGTAATACTTGCTTACCATTCTTGATTTTGTGCTTCGTTAAGTACAGGTATTGGCTAATGCCGTTCTCCTTGTCAGCAGCTTTCACGCCAACGTCCATCCATTCTTCAAATGCCATCGTTTTTTCGTTACCAAGACTATCAGAGCGGAATTTATTGGCTTCTACATGAAGTGTTAACCGGTACCGATTTTTGCCTATTGAAACTGCATCTGCTACGGTAGTTTTCAGCGAATAAAGCGTGATGTTTTCCAGCAAATCGTGAATCAAATAGCGCGAGCTATCCGGGACACGAGCAAGTAACAGGTTCACAAACTCACGGCTTCCCGCAAAGGGTGGTCCCTGAAAGGCGTGTTTCTTGACGTACTCGGAAAGAATAGCGTTAAGCTGCTTTTCTCCGAGATAATCCTTCAGCGCATAAAACACCAAACTCCCTTTGTTGTAATGAATGTATTGCTGGCTTTCGCAACGGAACAGCGGCTGTTCCTTGTCAACGTCGGTTTTCCTTCCGGTGAGGTAATCGTCCAATTCGTACTTCAGGAACTTTTGCATCTGGTCGCGACCGAACTTCTTTTCCATCACCATCAACGCGCTGTACTGCGCCAGCGACTCAATCAACATTTCATTGCCCTGCGCACTCGCGCCGGCAATTTGGTGACCCCACCATTGGTGCGCTACCTCATGCGCGGTAACGTAATACACATAGTCAATTTTGCCCGGTTTGGAGATGTCTGCAATGAATCCTAAGCTTTCTGAAAACGGAACAGTATTCGGGAAGCTTTGGGCAAAAGTTGCATACCGAGGAAACTCAATGATCCGCATCTGTCGGTATTGGAAAGGACTGAACGCACTGCCGCAATACTGAACCGCATCTTTCAAGCCCTTCATCATGCGATCGAGGTTGTACTCATGCCCCTTTTGGTACCAGATTTCGTAGCGAATGTTGTTTGCCACTTCTAACTTCTTCTCATATCGTCCACTTAAGATGGCGTAGAAGTTCTGAATAGGCGCATCCATCACATATCGGAAATGACGGCGACCGGGAGAAGTCCATTCCTTTTCTAAGTAGCCGGGTGCGATGGCACTTTGGTCTGCTGAAGTACTCACGGTACAAGCAAAGCGAATGAAAGCAGCGTCCGGGCCGATGCCATTGATGCGCAAGGCCGCGGTATCGTCCACATCCGCTGCGCGTGGTTTAGGCGCAAGTCCATACTTCTTCCGCTTGGCTTTGTCTTGCATCTCAAAGTTGCCGCTGTATCCAATCGCAGGAAGCAGGTCGGAATTGTTGAAGAAGCTGCCGTTGTAAACAATCGGGCTACTGCTTCCCGACTCAGTGAATCCGTTAGGCTTGCGCTCCGAATTCATGGTTGCAGGAATAGAATCGCCGGGTTGAAGCGGACTTTTCAAAGCATAAACCCACAATCCTTGGTCATACTTTTTCACCAATTCCCCACCCTGAATCTTGATTTCCATCTTCATTTTGTCGTCGGGAAGGATGAATAAAATTGAGTCAATCGGTTGAGTATGAGGGTTTTTTAGCCAGATGTTCGCTTGGGTGGTTACCCTGCGTTCTTCGGGGTAAATGGCCACATCCAAATCTATCGCCGCATAATAAGGCTGCGGTTTCTTCTCCCAGTATTTCCACTGACGCTCTACCTTAACCTGAAGTTTTTCGGAGGCTTTAGGGTACATGAAGTCGTTAATAACATGCAGGTTGTAATAAATCCAACTGCCACTTCCCACCATAGTCGCCAACATCAGGAAAAACGCGAGTCTCGTACCTCCTTTGAAACGTTGACGAGCGCGTTTCCAACGGTCTTTCGCGCCGGTTTCCACGCCACGGCTATAAAAGAGCACCATCAACACAATCATTAAGGCTGAAAACGCTAACCAATAGGCACGGAAGGGGAGTGTGTCGTTAATAAAATGGCCATATCCGTTTATTTCAGAATATTCTATTCCCGGATAACTAAAGAAATTATAAAGCGGATGGGAAATATCGGCCAGCCCGAATGCAAGTTTGCTGATATAGACCACAGCAACGAGGAAAAATCCGGTGAATTTGTCTTTAACAACCGATTGGATGAACAAGGCTGTTGCCGTCCACATCAGTAATCCGCTGAACTGCAGCACATAAAACGTAAAGAAGTACTGGCCGAAGTCGATTTCGAAATAGCCATTGAACACCTGAGTAAGCATGCCCATTACCATCAGGCATGTCTGCAACAGCAGAATCAACGCGCCCATTGAAAGGAACTTGGCCAACGGCTGGAACCAGTCTGGAGCGGGAAGGCTGTCGTAAATAAGGCTGATAAGTTGTCGCCTTTCTTTCCACACTAATTCACCGGTATAAAACACAATGAAAATTTGCATAAACAGCCCGAATGATCCCATCAGGCTTTCCACCACTACATAGGTTTTAGGTAGAAGTTTGGTTTCGTAAAGTGAGCCGAGATTGGACAAATCCATCACCACCAGAACTAATCCTGAAAATATTATCCCTATAAATGGAACATCGCGGATGGTTTCAAGCACATAAACTTTGGTGCTTTTCAACATTAGGTTAATCCATGCCAGTGTTGACATGGTTGCAGGAGCAACCGATTTATATTGAAGATGAACAGGGGCTAATTCTTTCTCCACCTTTACTTTTCTCTTCCCGGAAGTACCGCTTCTGTTGAAACTGAAACGGAAGTAGGTAAGTAAAAGTAAAACAAGAGAAACTGTAAGCCAGATAACCCGATTGCCCAACATAACCCCTTCCAGCGGAATGGTTTTGGTGTTTTGCTCCGCTACAGTCCAATACTTGGTAGAAATTTCTAACAAGTTGATGCCTAACGGGTCGATTAATGCAACGAGGTTTTTATTCGGCAACTCCGACATAAGCTGCGCTCCAATGAGGTAGCAGACCAGCAAAAGAATGTTTCCGGTGTAGGCCAAAACAATTCGGCGACTCAGGGTAACAAGGCTGAAGAAAATACTTCCTGCCACCAAGATGTTGATGGCGCCAATTCCTAACCACGGCTGAAGGTAATATTCCCACTTATTGGGGCCGAATTGTTCCGCAGGTATCCAGCCGAATGCCGGACCGAGTATGCTTCCGAGGAAAACGCCGAAAGGAATGCTCCCGAAGACCAGCACTGCAATAATCCACGAACCGACAAAACGTCCGAATAGGTATTGCCCTTTTGTGATAGGATAAGCGTACAGGAAATGTTCAGTACGGTGTTCAATATCGCGGTAAACAGGGTTAGCCATGATAGCCGAACTCACCAGAATTCCGATGCTGGTAAGAACTACCATCATCAAGGTAATGACGTAGGGAGAGTTCTTTAGCAAATTAGAAGTTCCCCCGCCGATGCGAACGAAATCGGAGGTTGTTGCAAAAAAGGCAAGCAGAAAGAAAAGAATGAAATACAGCCAAGTAGCAGGACGAGAAAGGCGGTATTTCAGTTCGAAAAGCAGAATGCGTAACAGCATAAGCTTAAATATTTTGACCCATGAGGGCGAAATAGAGGTTCTCTAAGTCAGGAATTACGGGAGAGAAACCGGCTTCCGGCTGAGATTCCGACCACACCAACACATCCAGACGGCCTGATTTCAGGTGAGTAGAGATGATTTTAAGATGACTAAGCTCAGCAAGTTGGTTTCGTTCGATGGTGCGGCTCCACACCTTGCCCGCAATGTTCTGCACCAAGTTGTCCGGAGTTCCCACTTCCAACAAACATCCTTTTTGTATAAAGGCAACACGACTGCAAAGGCTCTGAACATCTTCAATAATATGGGTAGAAAGAATAACAATCACTTCTTCTCCGATTTCGCAGAGCAGGTTGTGGAAGCGGTTGCGCTCTGTAGGGTCGAGTCCTGCTGTGGGTTCATCCACGATAACCAGTTTGGGAGAGCCTAACAATGCCTGAGCAATGCCAAAGCGTTGTTTCATACCGCCTGAATAAGTTCCAAGCTGTCGTTTACGGGTTTCCCAAAGGTTGGTTTTGTGCAATAAAGCTTCCACCTGTTCCTTGCGCTCTGCTCCGTTTTGAAGCCCTTTCAGTTCAGCCAAATGGTGAAGCATTTGCTCTGCCGAGATTTTAGGATACACTCCAAATTCCTGGGGAAGGTAGCCAAGCACACTTCTGAGCGCTTGTTTGTTTTCGAAAATGTTGATATCGCCCAGCATGACACTTCCCGAATCGGCCTCTTGTAGCGTAGCAAGCGTTCGCATAAGGCTGGATTTGCCGGCACCATTCGGTCCAACAAGCCCGAACATCCCTTTTCCAATGTTCAAGCTAACATCTTGCAACGCTTTAACCCCATTAGGATAGGTTTTGCTAAGATTTTTTATGATTAATTCCATGATTAACAGAGTTTAAATAGACAACATATCTTTGAAACGAGCCGCTTGTCGGCGTGAAACTTCTACTTTTCTTCCATCTTTCATTACTACTAGCAGCCCACCACTGAAGTAAGGCTCTATTTTCTGAATGAAGTTAAGGTTGATGATTTCCTGACGATTCGCACGAAAGAATAAGCCGGGATTAAGTTTTTCACCCAATTGATTTAACGATCGATGGATTAATGGCCTTTCGTTGTCGAAGAAGACACGGGCATAGTTGCCAACGCTTTCGAACAACCGGATATCATCGATTTTAACGAACCAGCATTTTTCTCCATCACGGATGAAAACTTGGTTGTTCTGAAAGATCTTTCCTTTATCATCTTCTTCAGTTTTTGGTTTACTGAGCTTGGAAATGGCATCCCGCAACCGCTCTAAAGTAACCGGCTTCAATAAGTAATCAATCGCATTAACTTCAAACGCTTTGAGAGCAAACTCATCATAAGCAGTAGTGAAAATAACCTGTGGTACTTCAACCAATTCTTCAAGTAAATCAAATCCAGTTTTTTCCGGCATCTGAATATCAAGAAACAGAACATCCGGGCGCAGTTTCTCAATTTGATCCAGTGCATCATCCACATTATTAGCTTCGGCGGATAGTTCTATTTCAGGGAAATTCTGTAGTAATTTCCTCATTTCCTGACGCGCCAGGCGTTCATCATCCACGATAATCGCTTTCATACAGAGGTATTTTAATTTCGGTTAAAACCGTTTCGTTTGAATCGTTGATTAATCTGAAAGTAGCTCTTCCGTTGAAAACTAAGCGCAATCGCTCCAACGTATTGGCAATGCCATACCCACGGCCTTCAATATTCATAGGGAGTTGACCGGAATTGCGAATGCTTATCAGATGCTCGCCTTTGTCAACCACCGAACGTAGCTCGATAAAGCCGCCGTTTTTCTGCTTAGATATTCCATGCTTAACCGCATTTTCTACTAAAGTTTGGAGCATCATAGGGGGTATAGGAAGGTAAACCGTTTTGTCTTCCACATAATAATGGAATTGAAGTCGGTCTTCAAACCTTATTTTCTCTAATTCGATGTAGTTTTTTACTGTTTGAAGCTCTACGATGGTATTGATGGTTTTACTCTTCGCCAAACTTAACGAGCTTCTTAATAAGGAGCTTAGCTTGTTAATCGCATCCTTGGCCTGATCGGGTTCATCGTCAACCATTGCCCTGATGCTGTTGAGGGAGTTGAATAAAAAGTGAGGGTTTAACTGAGATTTTAAATTTTGAAATGCCGATTCTTTGAGGATAGCCTGCATTTTTAAACGTTCTTTTTGGGTGTTAACTAATTGATCGTAAAGAATATACATGTGCCAGGTTAACGTCCAAATAGCGAAATAAGAACCCCAGAGAAACATAGAGCGAATAAACATGGTGTTGTCGAAACTGATTTCGGCCATCTCCGGAACTGTCAGCCGATCAAGCGGGATGTTGATAATGGTCATGATTAGGCTCAGCACAACTACCGCGGCAATGACTTTGATTACCAGCTTATCGAAATTGAGGTTTAGCCAATGACTCAATAAAACATACCTGCGATAATAATGCGTAAGGCCGATGCCAAGGCCGATGTTAAGGAAGACATTGAGCAGAAATGGTGCTCCTACCTGAAACCGTGAAATATAAAAGTATGCTGTTACGGACATAAGTGTAGCCCATCCCAGAACCTGGCAGGTCCAGTACCACCTGTTTTTATCCATTCGTGGTAAAGATAGGCCAAGGAGGGTCATACGGCGAGGGCTTCTTCGGTTTGAAATTGTTTTGCAGGAAGAAAGGGAAAGAATAAGTAAAGCCCGATGGCGGCAACTAACTCAGTATGAGGAAGAATAGCGGCTTTTCTTCCAACTAAAACTTGGTCCGGACTTAACCCGCTGCAAGCCTGAGCGCAAAACGTGAAGAAAACATCGGCCTCTGTTTTCATGATTCGAAGCTTGGCCTGCGGAATGTTCTGAAACGCCAACTTCAACCTTACTCCTCCAATTTCCAACGTGGCCACCTCTGAACTCCCGTATTCTGCCGGTGTTAACCTCGCCACTACCTTTCCCGAACAGTCCCTCACTTCTAATTGATTGGGGCTAAGCCCCGTCTTTCTCAAAATGAATTCCTGTTTCGAAGTTTGAATGGTGGCTTTACCAAAAGATTCTCTGTAGTCAATTCTGAAACCGCAATAGAAACTGCCGGTGTTTTCAAGATTGATTTGAAGTCCGCTGGGGTCTTCGAAGCGTTGGATTAGCATAGGTGTCTGGATTAAGCCTATTCAAAACTATTCCGTGCTTTTTTCGAGGTAAGCTGAATTTACATCAACGGATATTTGGGTATTACGAACGGTGGTGACAGGGATGCTTTATTTTTAGCCCGTGATTCGCTCATTTAGCTTGCTTCTAACCCTTTGTGGGTTATTCTCTTGTAGCCCAATTCCCGGAAATGCCGGCGATCCTCCTCGATATCGCTTTCCGACTGGACCATGGGTCGATTCGGTCTATCAATCCATGAACGACACCCAGCGTGTAGCCCAATTGTTTATGGTTGCTGCTTATTCCAATAAGGATGAAGCGCACGTTAAAGAAATAGAGCAGTTGATTACTAAGTACGGCATCGGAGGGCTCATCTTTATGCAAGGTGGCCCCCTTCGGCAGATGAACCTGCTCAACCGTTACCAATCGCTCAGTCGCAATCCATTGCTCATCGGAATGGATGCCGAATGGGGTCCCGCCATGCGCCTCGACTCCTGCCTAAAGTATCCCTTCCAGATGACTATGGGCGCCATGCCCGATAGCAGACTCGTGTATGAAATGGGGTTACAAATTGCCCAGGATCTTAAAGCTCTCGGCGTTCATGTGAGCTTTTCTCCTTCTGTAGATGTGAATAACAACCCCGCCAATCCGGTCATCAACTTCCGTTCTTTTGGCGAACGGGTGGACAAAGTGTCGGAATGGGGCATCGCCTATATGCAAGGGTTGCAAGATGGCGGTGTTTTAGCCTGCGCCAAGCATTTTCCCGGTCACGGAAACACCGATGCCGACAGCCACTTCACCTTGCCAACCGTAGGCCAGGATCGTAAAGCGCTGGATTCCGTTGAACTGCGTCCGTTTAAAGCCCTTGTAGAAGCAGGAGTAGGCTCCGCCATGGTAGCCCACCTCAACGTGCCGGCTCTCACCGGAAAACCCGGCCAACCCACTACATTATCTCCAAAAGCAATAGAAGTACTCCGCAAAGACCTCGGCTTCGAAGGGTTACTCTTTACCGACGCCCTCAACATGAAAGGTGCTGCCAACTTTGCCAAACCCGGCGAATTAGAAGTGCAAGCCTTTTTGGCCGGTAACGATGTCCTCCTTTTTCCCGAAGACGTTCCCCGTGCCATTCAGCAATTGCTCAAGTTAGTCAACAGCCGTAAGTCGGCAAGGCGAGAACTCGAAACCCGAGTTAAGCGCATTCTGGCAGTAAAACAATGGGTCGGGCTGAACCAAGGATTTCAGCCTTTGCAAGCCGACAGCCTACTAAAAACCCTTAACCGAGTAGAATCGCGCCGATTGGTGCGCAAGCTATACACTCAAGCGGTGTGTGTTGTTCGCGATAAAAACCAACAGATTCCCTGGAAACCTGCCGGAAAAGGACGGAAGACCTTGTTCATTGCCCTCGGCGACGAAAGTGGCGCAAGAGAGATGTTGAAACTGGCCTGCCGGGCTCAATTAATTGATACCGTGTTGTTGCCTTGGAACGCTTCCGAACTCTTACAGGAACAGTTGAAGAAGCAGGTGAAGGATCCCGATTTACAACTTGTTGTTACCGTACACCCGGGCAGTCAGAACGCCGGAAAAGGCTATAACATCAGGGAGAAGCTGCTCAGACAAGTGCTCGATGTAATTCCCGCCAAAGCTAGCTTGATACTACTCGGCAACGCCTATGCTTCCCGGCATTTTAAACGATTCCCTACGCTCTTAGTCGCTTTTGAAGACAACGCCCTCTCGAGAGAAGCCGCTTTAGACATCTTATTGGGAGCTGAAGCCGCTTCCGGTCGGCTGCCTGTACGCGTTGCCGACGCTTTTCCGCTCGGAACGGGCATGAATACCTGCAACGCCGGAAGTTTTAAGTTCAACACCCCCGAAGAGTTGGGCATAAAACGCGTCTTACTTGAAAAAATCGACACCATTGTGCAGGACGCAATCCGCCGAGGCGCGATGCCCGGCTGTCAGGTGTTGGCGGCAAAGGGAAACAACATATTCTTCCAGAAATCCTATGGAAAAGCCGGTTGGGCAGACTCTCTCCCCGCTCTACAAGCCCATGCCGTTTACGATCTTGCTTCAATAACCAAAATTGCCGCTTCCGCCCTCGCGTTAATGCGGTTAGAAACCGAAGGGAGGCTGTCGGTAGATTCTCCCGTTCGTACATACCTCCCCGAAACTGCGGAGTCGAATAAAGGAAACCTTATCCTCAAACAAATACTGGCTCACCAAGCCGGTTTGGTAGCCTGGATTCCATTTTGGAGAAACTTTTTTAGCGATGGAAAGCCTCTATCGGGCTTTTTCTGTGATAAGATGGAAGAAGATTATCCCTATCGGGTGGCCGAAGGCATCTATGCTTGGAAAGGAATTCCGGATAGCATCTGGACCAGTCTGCTGCAATCCGGGCTGAGTGAGACTGGCAAATACCTGTATTCTGACCTCGGCTACTACTTGGTGCGCCGAATCGTTGAACGATTGAGCGGTCAACCTTTCGAAAATTTCCTGGAAGAAACCTTCTATCAGCCGTTAGGATTGATGCAAACCGGCTTTCGTCCGCGTGAATGGGCCGACAGTTCAGTTATTGTGCCCACCGAGAACGACCGTGAGTTCCGGTTTCAGCTCTTACGTGGCGACGTTCACGACCAAGGAGCGGCCTTACTCGGGGGAGTTTCCGGACATGCCGGATTATTTGGCACCGCTTACGAACTTGCTCTGCTCATGCGCATGGTGGCCACCAATGGGGAGTCTGGTGGACAGTATTTCCTCAATCCTGCGGTTATCCAACAGTTTACCGGCACTCCCTTTCCCGGAAATAGGAGGGGAATATGCTTCGACAAGGCCGAGAACAACTCCGCCAACCCTCCTGTAACGGCAACTTCTTCCAGCACTCAGACGTTTGGGCACACCGGATTCACCGGCACTTGCGTTTGGTACGATCCTGCCAATGAATTGCTGTACGTGTTTTTGTCGAATCGCGTACACCCAAACGCCGAGAACAAGAAACTGTCGGATTTGAAGGTGCGTGGACGCATCCAGGAAGTGCTCAACGAAGCCCTACGCGACATCCAGTTATAAAACGCTCACTTCGTTTTGAACCAACTGCTGTATAGCACATAATTATCGGCAGTGCGGATCATCCCTTCGCGTTGCGCCTCCGTTACCGGCTTGATTTTCCGAGCAGGAATGCCCGCATAAAGCCAACCCGGCTCACATTCCGTGTTTTCTAAGACAATTGCCCCAGCGGCAATGATGCAGCCATCGCCCACCACCGCATGATCCATCACAATTGCGCCCATGCCCACCAGCACCCGGTTCCCGATGGTACAACCGTGGACAATGGCGTTGTGGCCAATAGAAACCTCATCGCCGATGACCGTTTCCGCCTTTTGATACGTACAGTGAATGACTGCTCCATCCTGAATATTCGTTTTTGTGCCAATGCGGATGCTGTTTACATCGCCCCGCACCACGGAATTGAACCAGAACGTACAGTCGGCACCACAAACCACATCGCCCACCACCGTGGCATTCGGCGCCAGGAAACAACCACTGCCAAAACGGGGATAAACATCCCGCACCGGAAGAATAATAGGTTCTTGCATGAAAAACGTTGAAAGAATGGCTCAAAGGTAGGGGAGAAGAAGATAGTGCCACGAAGAGAAGAGGAGGATAATGCCACCAAGCCACAAAATCAGGTTAAAACTGTAAAAACTTGGCGAAGTAATCCCCCGGCGACCAAGAAGAAGAGCCACAGCAACCATCAAACAGCCCAACTCCAATAGAAAACACCTCAACACAGAATAAAATCGGAAGCTTTAAACTGAAATGCCCAATATGCAGGACAAGAAGCAGAAGCTTTAAACGAAAATCGCGAAGATGAAGATTTAGATTGGGAAGTTAAGAGAGTGGACAAAACGCTATTGGATAAAATCGTGTTCAGAACCCCGGCGGATCAGTTAGCGTGGACGCGGGATTACATACTAAGCAATTCCACAACTGCCGCGGATAAGATGAGCGTGGCGTTTTTTGAGGCGAATTTGTCCGTGAAGCAGTTGTTGCTTAACATTCAGCAGATGTTTGATAACCAAACCTACCAAGATGCGGTCATTCATTTACAGCCCTTATCCAGTATAAACGACATACTCAACTACCGCCTCACCGAGCAGCCGATTTACGGCAGTGCCCGTTTGGGTGTACGGAACCTGGAGCGCACGGAGGTGTATGCCCGGTACCTGATCGACAAAAAGCACGTCACCGCCGAACCGGAGGATCCCACCCAGCCGTTGTTGCTCACCCCGCCAAACCCGGAAGGAAATGTGGCTAATTTGTTACAAACCCAACCGGAATATTCCCTAACTTTAGGAAACAAGTAATACGAACTCAGCAACCACCTCGGCAACGTGCAAGTGACCCTCAGCGATAAGAAATTAGGCCAAGCCCCACCCGAAAGCAACAGCTTCACGCACTACATGGCGGATGTACGCACCGCCGTGGATTATTACCCCTTCGGAATGCAGATGCCGGGAAGGAGTGGAAGTGGGGGTTATAGGTATGGGTTTAATGGGAAGGAGAAGGAAGTTGAATTGGAGTCGATATATAATTTTGATGCTCGTTTATTAGATGTTAGAGTGTCTAGATGGTTGAGTGTTGATCCTCAAGCAAGGAAATTCCCTGATGAAAGTCCCTATAATCATGTATCTAATAATCCTATAATTTACATTGATCCTAATGGTGAGGCTAAAATAGTTGTTACAGGCGGAGCTGACACCCATAATAAATATCCAATGAATTTTGTTTATGCCTCATTTTTGCAATTAAAGAATTATGCTGAACAAATTAAGAAAGATGGGAGTAAAGAATCCTTGAGCTGGTTGATTTTAGATAAAGGGTATGATGATAAGCAAAAGAAATTAATCAAACAAATGGCTGATAAGTTGAAAATAAAAGTAACATATGTAAATAATGCTAATGAAGTAATTAACTATGTTAATTCAAATACTACGAAAAATAGTGGTCTTACAGACGAAAGGTCTAAGGATAAAATTACTAATATGTCTTTCTTTTCACACGGAGTAGCGAGCATTATATCATTAGGATAATGAATATACGCAAAGCTAAAAATGGTCTGTCATAAGGTGACAATGTGAGGGTTGATCTTTGAAAAAAAAAAGAAGATGACACTCAAAGAATTCACGGAAAAATATCATAATGAAGATGCTTGTATGTTGCATTTCAGGAAGTTAAG
>CALSBM010000011.1:0-54249 GCA_943373175.1 Chitinophaga pinensis
GTTAATACTGGACAACCCAACAGCTATGGCTCAGGGCAACCCACCGCCACCACCAACGAATGGCGGTAATTCAGGAGGCCCACCACCACCACCACCACCGATAGGGGTACCATTAGATGGGGGTTTGAGTGCACTTCTGGCAGCAGGAGTAGCTCTTGGAGCAAAGAAATTCAGGAAAGTGCAGGCTTAGAACCAGCCCCAATTGAAAACAAGAAAGCCGGAAGATGTAAGTCTTCCGGCTTTTTTAGTTAGTTTAACGTATGCTCTATTTTAGTTTTCGTCCTGCAAGTATTAAGAATATTCCAATTAAAACAAGCAGAAGGTTACCCGTAAAATAACCCCAACCATATATGGAAAGCTTTTCTATCTCGAGATCAACAGAGGTTATTAATCCTATGAGAATTAAAATTGCTCCAATGATTATTAGAATTCTTTTTACACTCAATACACAAAAGATAGTAACTATCTTTTTACTATAGTAGTTGTAGGTGTGTAAATTCCAAGAGTTAACGCATTTATTAAGCCGTCGATAAATGTTATTTTTGTTGTTACCTCATAGTCAGTTGCGCCTTTTGCCATTTCTTTCGCATCTGCAGTTGCAACTGGAGCAAGGCCATAAATTAAGTAATGATTCATTTTTCTAGTCTCTAGACCACTTTGTGCGCCTTTACCAACTACTGTTGTATAGGTGTAACAAGAACATAACATAGTTGAAAGTGCGAGTCCTACCAAGAGGATTTTAAAATTTTTCATGGTTTTTGTTTTTTATAAATTTAGATACTGGTTTTGGCTTACACTAAAAAGATGTTAAAGAATAGCCTTAATTAACAAATAGACATGGTTTGTCGTTTTGCTATGTCGTTTTTAACAATATGTAAATATAATTCATCTCATATCCACAACTTCAACTCCAGGATAAGCCTTTTTGTCGAAGACAAACTCTTTATCGGTAGCAGGTGGTGTTTGGCCGATGCTGTTGATGGTATATACGATGTTGTTACCACTCTTTTGAAACACTTTACCCATTTGAAGAAGATTCGTACGAGGGTCTATCCACAGTCTAATTTTAAAGTAGTTCTTCTTTTTATCTATTGGTGTAAGATCTACCATTGTCAAGTTTTTCTTTTTGATAGAAGTTTGTCCTGCTGCTGTAGCAGTAAATCCTGATTCGTAAATAGTGAACAAGTTAGCAGGGTTTATTTCACCCATTTCAGGCTTGTAATGATCAATTTGAACTTCATTAACCTCAGGGGAATAGGTATATAAAGTACTACCGTCGCATAATAGCTTTTGATCCTGTAAATCAAGACTAAATCGCTTTCCTGAAACCACTAAGATTGCTTTTTGTGATTGATTAGTTTTGTCTTTAAGGTTCTCGATTAGAATATTGAATTGGGCACGAATTGTTTTCATACCCCTATATTTTGCTGAAGTCTTTTTCAAAAAAGCGTTAGCATCTGCTGTTCTGTTTTGAGCTGTAGTGCTATAAGAAAGTAATAGAAGACTAAGTCCGAAAAGGATTTTTTTCATGATTATTAAGCAGGTTATTTTTACCGATACTTATTTCAGGTTATTTAAGAATGTTTTAAGATGCATTTCAAGCGCATATTCATCCGGAATCAAAACATCTCGTGCTTTGCTTCCTTCAAAAGACCCTACAATTCCGGCTGCTTCCAATTGGTCAATTAGTCTGCCAGCTCTATTGTATCCAAGTTTTAATTTCCTTTGAAGCAACGATGTGGATCCTTGTTGAGCGATTACAATTAATCTTGCAGCTTGTTCAAAAAGAGGATCAATTGATTCTGAATTTATTTCTGCCGGGCCTGTAACTTCTCCATTTCCATCTACTTCTGGCAATAGGAACGCATCAGGGTAGCCTCGCTGACTTCCGATGAATTCACACACCTTTTCAACTTCTGGGGTATCTACAAATGGACATTGCAATCGTATTACATTCGAGCCATTGGAAAGTAGCATATCGCCGTTTCCGATTAGTTGTTGTGCTCCTCCTTGATCAAGAATGGTTCTTGAATCTGTAACTGAGGTTACCTTGAAAGCAATTCGTGCAGGGAAATTGGCTTTTATTGTACCAGTAATAATGTTTACAGATGGACGCTGGGTGGCAATGATTAAATGAATTCCTACTGCTCGTGCTAACTGGGCAAGACGTGCAATGGGGAGCTCAACTTCCTTACCTGCGGTCATCATTAAATCAGCAAATTCGTCCACCACTAATACGATAAATGGCATAAATTGATGGCCATTATTAGGGCTTAAACGCCTGTTAGTAAATTTGTGGTTGTACTCAGATATATTTCTTGCTTGGGCATCTTTGAGTAAATCGTAACGTCGATCCATTTCAAAAACAAGCGATTTGAGCGTATTTACAACTTTACTGGTGTCAGTGATAATGGCATCTTCTTCACCGGGTAGCTTTGCTAGGAAATGCCTTTCTATGTGCTTGAATAAGCTCAACTCTACTTTTTTAGGGTCAACAAGTATAAGCTTAAGCTCTGCTGGATGTTTGCGATAAATAAGTGATAATAGAACAGCGTTTATTCCTACAGATTTTCCTTGTCCTGTTGCCCCTGCGATTAAGAGGTGAGGCATTTTAGCTAGATCAGCAATATAGATTTCATTAGCGATAGTTTTACCTAAAGCTAGAGGTAGCGCAAAATTAGATTTCCTGAATTTCTCTGAATTCAGCATGCTCCTCATGGCCACCATTTCCCTGTCTCTATTAGGAACTTCTATTCCAATTGTACCAGTACCGGGCATTGGCGCAATGATTCGGATTCCTAAGGCTGCTAAACTTAATGCGATATCATCTTCGAGGTTTTTGATTTTGGAAATCTTGATGCCAGGTGCAGGCACAATTTCATAAAGTGTTACGGTTGGCCCTACAGTAGCACTGATTTTCGATATTTTAATATCGTAATGGCCGAGCGTTGTTACGATTTGGTCAGAATTCTTCTTTAGTTCTATCTCTGAAACGCTTATTTTCTTGACATCGTGATCGATTAATAAATCAATTTCTGGATATCTATAGCTGCTAAGGTCAAGTTTAGGGTCATAGAGTCCGAGGCTCTCTAACTGAGGAGGCAACCCTGATCCCTCGTCATCGGTAAAGTCATCAACTTCCGGAACATGTATTTCATCGAGAATAGTTGTTTTAACTTGTGGGTCGGTAGATGAAAAATCCAACACCTCGGGTTCGCTGGTTGTTCTTACAGGTGGAGTGAAAGGATCGGGAACAATTTCAAAAGCTGGCGCATTCTCTTCCTCTTTTAGCTTAGCTAATAAATCAGTTTCTTCCCTGTTTCTTTGACTTTTTGCCTTCTGAGCATCTGATTCATTCTGCGATACAGTAGTAACCTGGTCCGGATGCTCTTTTTTTCTTTCTGGCCATTTAAGTTTTATATTGAATACTAATAGAAAACACAAGCACCAGAAGAATATAAGAATAAATCCTGTACCTAAGACTCCTGTTTTAATGCTGAGCCAAGAGGCAAGATAGTGACCAAACGCCCCACCACCGATATCCCAGTTTTCTGAGAGCAGCAATTCAGTTAAGTACGAAATACTGAGCGAAATAGCTACCATAGCCACTACTGTTCTAAAGAATCGCAATAGAAGAGACAGTTTCAAGTTAATGAACAGAATCTTTAAACTAATTAGCAGCAGCATGTAAACATATCCAAAGGAGGCAATGCCAAAGCCATTTAACAACAAGTACTGCCCAAGCCACGCACCAAATTCTCCGATTAGATTAGATGGCTTGTTTGCTTTTTCTCCATTTCCTGAACGCAGAACAATGTCTTGATCCATCAAGGAAGTGTTAAGTGCAGACAGAAAGGCGAAACCTAGAAAGAATGTAAAAAGCAATAGTGCTCCGCCTAAAAAAAGTCTTTTTTGGGGAATGGTGTTGATAAAGCGAATTATCGTAGTCAAGAACGACGATTCATTCTCGCGTGGTTTCCGGACTTTTTTCTCTTGCTTAGAACGAGTGCCAGATTTTTCTTCGGTTTCTTGACGTGGAGTGTTCGCCATGTATGAGAGGGGGTCAACAAAGATAAGCCCCTTGTTGTCAATTAGGTTTAGCAGACTGTCTAAGCATTTCTTCGAGTTGTAAACTGAAGTTCTTTTTGTAAGACTCAAAGTAAGAACCCGTTCCAGGCCCCGAAAAACCTGTATGAACGGCAGCAACTTCTCCTTTTTTATTAAGGATTATAGTGGTGGGATAGGCAAATAAGTTCTTAAGGAAGTTTAACCGTTGAATCACCTCCTTAGCATCGGCTTTGCCTGCATGAATTAATTCATAAGGGACATTAAAACGCTTTCTCATTCTGTCAAGGTTGTCAGCGGCTTTTTCCGGCATATTGGTTCTTTCGAATGCGAGGCCTACAATTTCAAGGCCTCTATCGTGATATTTCCTGTACAATTCAGCCATGAATGCGGTTTCATCACCACAGTTGGCGCACCAAGTTCCCATAATGTTAAGCACAACTACTTTGCCTTCAAACTTGCCGGTTGAGAAGTTAAGAACACTGCTATCTGGCAAGGTGATAAAAATGTTCGACTTCCGTTTTAATTGAGTAAGATTGAATGGGTCTGGAAGTTTGAACGTAGAATCCAATGTAGCCTCGAACTTTGTACCGATTTTACCGGTGTTGAAGTACTCTCCTGACATGGTATTTCCTAATTTCCTAGCATTGAAAAGAAAAATCATAGATCCGTCGAAACCGCTCAAATACATGGAGTCGCCGTCTGCAATCCCACTAAGGAAGCGATAGTCTCCTGTCGGAGTAAGAAATGTTCCAGAGATATTAATCCCATTCTGAGTGAATTTGCCAATTGCCAAGGAAGTGTCACTTAGATTACTGGTTATAAAACGGGTTTTCCACATACCTTCAAAATTCTCTGGTTGTCCAGGCCTGTGAGCTGCGAATTTGTAAGGCTGCTTGGCTACAGCCTGAAAGGGAGTAATGATAGTCTGATCGAAACGTACGCGATGAAGGCTGCCTTTCAGGCTATCGCCAGTTTGATTTATCCCGGCAATAAGCACAGCTTCATAAACTGGAAGACGTATAATGATGGAATCCCCAATGATTTCAATTTCTCGACTTGAGATTACCTCATCTCCATTTTCTAATTCAAACGAAACACCGTCGGTATTGTTAAGTTTTTTTAAGGTGAAGAGAAAGGGTAATTCACCACCTGCGGTAGTAATAGTTCCGCGCCATTGAGAGTAGCTCAGTATGAACTTTTTGTCAATGTTGATTCCTGGCTTGCAGGCCACAATATTGACAAAAAGCATAGAGATAATCAGGATTAAAAACCGAAAATACTGATGCATAGAATTGGGAGCAGAGTAGCTTTGTGCGAAATTAAAAGCATACAAGAAAACAGCATGTTAAGGCATCCTAAAACTCTCCAAATCCAGAATTTCAACTATGAGTTGCCGGAATCTCGAATTGCTCAATATCCTCTCGCTATTCGGGATGAATCCAAATTATTAGTGTTCGAGAATGAACAAATCCGAGATCGCGTGTTTTACGACCTGCATGAAGAATTGCCTTCTGACACCTTATTGGTTTTTAATGATACGAAAGTGGTGCAGGTAAGATTGCAATTTGAGCGAGCAACAGGTGGGAAGATTGAAGTGTTTTGCCTTGAACCAGCCGTCCACGAAGACATTCAGTTGGGTATGGGCAGGCAAGGGGAGGCAACATGGAATTGTTTATTAGGCAATGCTAGAAAGTGGAATGAAGAAGCACTTACTGCTTCCCGTTGCTGGCAACATGCCTATGTTTGCGTAACGGCTACAAAGATTAAGGCCATTGGCGAACAGTTTCAAATACATTTTTCCTGGATACCCGCTCATTTTAGTTTTGCTGAAATGCTTGAGCATATAGGGTTAATTCCTTTGCCACCTTACATGAAACGACAAGCTGGCGAAGAGGACCGGATGCGTTATCAAACCGTATATGCACGCCAGTCTGGAGCTGTAGCTGCACCCACTGCAGGTTTGCATTTTACAGATAGGGTATTTGTTTCTTTGAATGAAAAAGGGGTTGAAAGACAATTTTTAACCCTTCATGTAGGAGCTGGAACCTTTAAGCCTGTTAAAGCCGATGTGATGGAGAACCATGAAATGCATTCAGAAGAAATTTATATTGAGAAATCACTGATAATCCGTCTTATTGAACAGCCCAAGGTAGTTGCTGTTGGCACCACTTCTATGCGAAGTTTGGAGTCGTTGTACTGGTTAGGGGTTCATTTATCAGATCAAGCAAACATCAATAAAACCGAATTATACGTAGGACAATGGGATCCCTATGAGTTGCCTCAGGGCATTTCTGTGAAGACAGCATTGGAGTCAATCTTAAACTATTTGAATCACCATAATACGGAGTTTATTCATGCACGCACTAGCCTAATGATTGCGCCTTCCTACCCGTTTAAAATGGTTGATGGTCTGATAACCAATTTTCATCAACCGGAGAGCACGCTTTTGTTGCTTATTTCAGCATTTATTGGGGATAAATGGAAGCAATTGTATGACCATGCACTGAAAAACGACTATCGTTTTCTTAGCTATGGCGATAGTTCGTTGCTTTGGAGAGCAAACGGCTAAGAACCAGCGTAAGTTTCTAAGGCCATTTCATTTCCAGAGAAGTGGCCATACGTTTTTTTGTTGAACCATTCCCCCAGGTTGATGTAACGAGAAGTAGTTCCGGGAAGCGGAATATCAAGAGCTAAATGGCGGTGACCGAATATGTAGTAGTCTGCGGGATTAAGTGTTAACTGGCGAATGCAGTATTGATAGAGAAATTCTTTCTCACCGAGAAACTCTTGGCTTTCATGATTATGCTCCCGGCTTTTTCCTGACCAGAACTGAGCCATACCAAAGGAAAGATTCGGATGGATGCGGGCAAATAGCCATTGATTGAAAGGGTTCCTAAAGACTCTTTTGATAAACTTATATCCTTTATCTCCCGGCCCAAGTCCATCGCCATGCGCAATAAAGAAGCGTTTTCCTAAGAACTCGAACTGTAGCTTATTGGGGAAAACCGTAACCCCTACTTCCTGTTCGAGATAACCAAACTGCCACATATCATGATTGCCCAAAAACGTATAAACAGGAATTCCAGAGTCGGTGATTTCGGCAAGTTTACCAAGTAAACGAGTATAGCCTTTTGGCGCAGTGTAACGATATTCAAACCAAAAATCAAACAAGTCGCCAACAAGAAATATGGCTGCTGCCTTTGGAGCAACTTGGTCCAGCCAACGAACAATTTCCTTTTCTCTAGCTAAACTGGATTTATAATCCGGAATACCGAGGTGAAAGTCAGAGGCAAAAAAGAGCTCCCTTTTCCCTTCCTTAAAACGCAAGGTATTATTCTTCGTCAACGAGGAAGAGGAAAAGCTCTTTGGGTCCATGGGCGCCTCGGACTAAAGTTTTTTCGATATCAGCGGTACGACTTGGGCCTGAAATGTTACAAATCATAGAAGGAAGCGCATCTCCATATTGGTCTTTTATCATGGCATAAGAAGTTCGCAAATCGGGCACTAATTGTTCCGGACTTGCAATTACAATATGAATCGGAGGCAGAATAGTTGAACTTCGCCCATAAGGCTGTCGGGAAGAAACCATTATACCACCAGTGAAAGAAATTAATGCTTCGCAACCGGTAATTACTGCTTCTGCATCTTCAAATGGCGGACTTTGAATTTCAAAAAGCATAGTGTCGGATAGGCGGGCAATCAATTGAGAGTCAAGACATGCAAGCTTTGACCAACCTCTGCTTTGAATCAGGTTTTTTATCGTAACCTTAAAGTCCAACTCTGATTCGCAGAAGGCAAAATTGCCCCCGAGTGCTACAAACTTTTCAGCAAACTCAAAGGCTGGGTCTTCGTGGCTGGGTTGAAAAACATTTGTTTCAAAATCTTTTACTTCCTCTTTAGGAGAAGTTTTATGCAATAATGCCCTTCGTATTTTCTTGAGCACTTGTTCTCTCGCATTTTCGATTCCAGCCATTTCAAACAGACTTCAGTTTATGTGTTGGAAGGAGCAGCTTCCTCTCCCGTATTTTCTTCAATCGAAGGTTGATTTTCAACAGTATTAAAATCATTGATTAGTGGGTGATGAACCACAGCTCTTTCACCTAATAGTCGGATGATATCTTCCGTATGAATTACTTCTTTTGTCAATAACTCGCTTGCAATGACTTCTAAAGCCTCTCTTTTGCTTTCTAACAACACTTTGGTTCTATCATGAACGTCTTGAATAAGCTTACGGACTTCATGGTCTATCATACGTGCCGTTTCTTCTGAATAGGGCTTTTGAAACTGATACTCCCCGTTTGGATCGTTGAAAGAAACGTTTCCAACTGATTCATTCATGCCATACAGGGTTACCATTCCGTAAGCCATCCGGGTAATTCGTTCTAAATCATTCTGCGCGCCGGTTGATATCTTTCCAAATATGATTTCTTCCGCTACCCTACCGCCAATGGAGACGCACATATTGTCGATCATTTGTTCGGTAGTATAGAGATACTGTTCTTTAGGAAGGTATTGAGCATAGCCTAAAGCGGCTACACCGCGTGGAACAATGGATACTTTTACCAAAGGATCGGTAGATGCGAGAAACCAACCAGTTACAGCATGACCAGCTTCATGATAGGCGACAATCTGTTTTTCTTGCGGGGAGATAATTTTATTTTTCTTTTCCAGACCACCAATCACTCTATCAACAGCATCATTGAAGTCCTTCATATCTACTTCAGTCTTGTTCTTGCGAGCTGCAATAAGAGCCGCTTCGTTACAGACATTAGCGATTTCGGCACCTGCAAATCCAGGTGTTTGTTCAGCCAGTTTGCGTGCACTGATGTTTGGGGCAAGCTTAATAGGCTTAAGGTGAACATTGAAAATTTGTTCTCTTCCAGCCAAATCGGGCTTGTCCACGGTAATCATCCTGTCGAATCTGCCTGGACGAAGCAAGGCAGGGTCTAGGACATCAGGGCGGTTGGTAGCAGCCATGATGATAATGCCGATTTCAGTAGAGAAGCCATCCATTTCAACCAGTAACTGGTTAAGGGTGCTTTCTCTTTCATCGTTACCACCCATGATTTGATTTTTCCCTCTTGACCTTCCGACGGCGTCAATTTCATCGATAAAGATGATGCAAGGTGCTTTTTCACGAGCTTGTTTGAACAGGTCACGAACTCGACTTGCACCAACACCGACAAACATTTCCACGAAGTCGGAGCCGGAAAGGGTGAAAAATGGCACTTGAGCTTCGCCAGCTACGGCTTTGGCTAACAAGGTTTTTCCAGTACCGGGAGGGCCAACTAAAAGAACCCCTTTCGGGATTTTTCCACCGAGGGCGGTGTATTTCTTGGGGTTCTTCAGAAAATCCACCACTTCCACCACTTCAGTTTTAGCTTCTTCGAGGCCGGCAACGTCGTTGAAGGTGATAGAAACTTTGGTGTTTTTATCGAAGAGCGTAGCGCGAGACTTTCCAATGTTAAAAATCTGCCCTCCGCCGCCTCCAGAAGAAGCTCCCATTCTGCGGAAAAGGAAAATCCACAATGCAGCAATAAATACTAATGGAAGCAACCAAGTAATAGCATCAGAAAGCCAGTTGTGCCGGGTTTCCCATTCCACATTAAGTGCCTGAGGTTTCCCTTGTTGAGCGTCCTTGAGGCGTGTTTCGAGCACTTCTGGAGAAGACTCTGAGAAATAGAAATCAGGATCTGTGCTGGTTGGGCTGGATTTTTGTAAATCCTTGTAGCGCTCAAGTTTAACGCGATCTTGCTTAATGTACACTTCGATGATGTAAAGCTCATCGCGCTTAAAACCAACGAGTTTTTCCACATCATCGTTTTGCAACATCCTTGTCTGGAAATCATTCCAAGTGATACGGCGAGAACTTCCCCCTGTATTCATGAGTTGCAGGACGAGGAAAACCCCGGCCATGAGGATGTATATCCAATAGAATTGGAAACGTGGTTTGGGAGAACCTTCTTCTTTACGATTAAAGAAGTCAGGTTCTTTTTTTTCTTTACCCTTACGGGATTTGGTGTCGTTTTCCATGAAAAGGAGGAACAGAATAATAAACGTAAACCGGTGTCAATAGTTCTTTTCAGGAGCCTAATTCGGGTAAACTGACCCTTTCCGCATCGGACCATAGGTTTTCAAGACCATAGAATGCGCGGTAGGCAGGCTGGAACACATGTACAACGGTGTTAACGTAATCAAGTAACAGCCATTGTGCATTGTCGGCTCCTTCGACATGCCAGGGACGTTCTCCCAGAACTTTTTTGACTTCTTCACTAACAGAGTCTGCAATAGCGCGAACCTGAGTGGAGGAATCACCTTCACAGACAATGAACCAGTCTGCTACAGCTTCTTTGAGTTGACGCAGGTCAAGGATTACAACATTCTTGCCTTTCTTTTCGAGGATGCCAAAAACGATGGCTTCATTGAGCGGGTTAGTCGTGACGACAGCCGGTTGTTTCAAGATGGATTAATTAGCTTTGCACAAAGTACGGAATTCTTTTGCATACGTTTCGGCCTCATACGCGCTTCATCGGTCAGTATTTCAAGCATTTGGAGGAAGTAGGCTCAACCAATGATTGGTTGATGCAAGCTTCCGAGGATTTGCCCGACGGGGCATTAGTAATAGCAGACTGCCAAAATGCCGGAAAAGGCCAGAATGGCAGGGTTTGGCAGGCCGCATCAGGACAACACCTTACCTTCTCTCTGCTCGTAAAGCCTGCTTTTCTGCTTGTCGCAGAGTTGTATGCCCTAAACATGGCTATTGCGATTTCGGTCAGTACCGTAATCGAGGCATATATTCAGGAGCCGGTGGTGCTTAAATGGCCAAATGATTTTTATGTGCGAAGCCGCAAGTTGGGAGGAGTGTTAATTGAAACTAATCTCCAAGGCGGATTTGTACGCCAAGCAATTATCGGCATTGGAATAAATCTTAATCAACCGATGTCGGATAACTATGCTCTTCGGGCTATTTCAGTTATTGAACTATTGGGCAAATCGGTTTCAAGATGGGAGGTGTTAGAACAACTGGCTTATGCTATTGAAATGCGATACCTTATGCTTGAAAAGAACGGTTCAGGCACTTTACTGATGGAGTATCAGCGAAAATTGCTTGGATATCAGGAGAAAAAGTGGTTTTTATTGCCTGATGAGACTATGCTCGAAGGAATGATTATGGGGGTTAATTCTTCCGGCAATCTCTTAGTCAGGCACGCAGGGGGTCTTTTTTCCTACCCTCATGGAGCGATTAAAATGTTGTTTGACGATGAGGTTGCTATTGATTAGACATGGAAAGTCGTCTTGGGATATTCCGGGACAGCCTGATATGGAACGCCCGTTGGCGGCTCGTGGTCATCGTCAGGTAAAAGACCTGTCAGAAATCCTTCAATTAAAAGGATGGTTACCAGCTAAAATATTCGTAAGCCCTTCTTTACGAACACAGTTGACAGCCGCTCTTTTAAGAAGTAGTGGTTGGAAAGCAGCGGAAAAGTTCGAAACACAAACAGTTCTATATGAATCTGATGCAGCGGGGATTTTAGAATGGCTTAAGGGTGCTTATCAGAATGAGGCTATGATTGCTCTCGTAGGACACAACCCGTATTTAAATGAGCTTATTGAGTATTGTACAGGCAGGCAAATCGAGAACCTTAAAACCTCAGGTGCGGTTTTGTTGGATTGGAATTCTGGTTCTGAATGGGAGGAAGGCCAAGCGAGATTAGCATGGTCACATCGGTTGGAAGAGTACTAAAACTATTTTCTGCCACTAATGCCTGCGAGCCGTTGTCGGCTGCACTTGAAGCGGTCTATGCTTGTTGTACGTAAGGCAGTATGTTTAGTGGTTCGTCCTGCCATGCGCTCTCGCCACATTTTGAAAGACGATAGCTTCATATTCAGACGCATCAGTCTAATGACGTCGCTTTCCTTTAATCCAAACTGATGGTGAATGGCTTCGAAAGGAGTGCGGTCTTCCCACGCCATTTCAATAATTCGGTCTATTTGAATGTCGTTTAACTGAGCGCTCACTGCACGTTAATTTTTTCCACCACTAGATTTTTAGCGGCTTCGATAATATCTGCGGTGTTGTATTTAAGTTCAGTATAAAGTTCCTTTTGTTCTCCGTGTTCTGGAAAGTAATCCGGAATTCCGAGACGAACAACGCGAGCGCTGTAGCCATTGTCGGCCATGAATTCGAGCACAGCAGAGCCAATTCCCCCTTGGATTGAGCCATCTTCGACGGTAATGATTCGGCTGAAGTGATTAAATACTTCATGCAGAAGCATTTCATCGAGCGGTTTAGCAAAGCGAAGGTCGTAGTGGGCTGCATTAACGCCTTGTTTTTCGAGCTCTTCGCACGCTTTTACTGCCAAGTTGCCGATATGGCCAAAGCTTAGAATTGCAACGTCATCTCCTTCACGCAGTTTTCTTCCGGTTCCGGTTTCGATGTCTTCGAATGGCTGTTTCCAGTCGGTAATTACGCCATTTCCTCTTGGGTATCGAATGGTGTAAGCGCCTTCTGTATGTTTGGTAGCGGAGTACATCATGTTCCGCAATTCAATCTCATTCATAGGCGCTGCTACTACCATGTTGGGAATGCAGCGCATGTAGGCTACATCGAATGCGCCGTGGTGCGTAGGGCCATCAGCTCCAGCTATTCCGGCGCGATCAAGGCAGAAAATGACGGGTAGTTTTTGAAGGCAAACATCGTGTACTACTTGGTCGTAGGCGCGTTGCATAAATGAACTATAAATGTTACAAAATGGAATAAGGCCTTGGGTTGCGAGGCCGGCCGAGAACGTTACAGCATGTTGTTCGGCGATGGCTACATCGAAAGCGCGCTCTGGAATAGCCTTCATCATGATGTTGAGCGAACAGCCCGATGGCATAGCAGGGGTAATTCCTACAATACGGGAGTCTTTTTCGGCTAACTCTACGATGGTGTGGCCAAAAACATCTTGGTATTTAGGAGGTTGAGGCCCTTCGATTTTGGGTTTGTAAATTTCTCCAGTGATTTTATCGAAGAGGCCCGGTGCATGCCATTTGGTTTGATCTTGTTCTGCCAGAGCAAAGCCTTTTCCTTTTACTGTAACGCAATGGAGAATTTTAGGGCCGGGGATTTTCTTCAAATCCTCCAGAACTTTAACCATGTGGGTAACGTTGTGACCGTCGATTGGGCCGAAGTAGCGGAATCTAAGGCTTTCGAAGAGGTTTCCATGCTTGAGAAGAGTGGCTTTAATGCCGTTTTCAATTTTGGAAACAATTTTTTGTGGATTAGGGCCGAATTTGCTGATGGAGCCGAGGGCTTTCCAAACTTCGTCCCTGATTTTATTGTACGTACCGGAAGTAGTAACGTCGGTAAGGTATTCTTTTAAAGCACCCACATTGGGGTCGATGGACATGCAGTTATCGTTGAGGATAACCAGCAGGTTAGAATTTTCTATTCCTCCATGATTGAGTGCTTCGAAGGCAAGGCCGGCGGTCATAGCGCCATCGCCAATGATGGCAACATGTTGGCGATCCAGTTCGCCCTTTAGCCGTGACGCCACAGCCATTCCAAGTGCTGCCGAGATAGACGTTGAGCTATGTCCTACACCGAAAGTATCGAACGGGCTTTCGCTGCGTTTTGGGAAGCCGGAAAGTCCTTTGTAAATGCGGTTGGTATGAAAAACATCCCTGCGACCCGTCAGGATTTTGTGTCCATAAGCCTGATGACCAACATCCCAAACGAGTTGATCGTAGGGAGTATTAAAGGCGTAATGCAGGGCTACTGTTAGCTCAACCACCCCGAGACTGGCGCCGAAATGGCCGCCATTGACCGAAACAGAGTCAATAATGAATTGACGAAGTTCCTGACAAACAGCAGGCAACTGGTCTTCCGGAAGTTGGCGTAGATGCTCCGGATAGTCTAAAGTGGCCAGTAGAGGACCTGGGTTGATTTTCATGGACATTAACAAAAACTTATAGAACAACAACTCAACTCGGCGAATGTTCGCAAAGTTAGGCTTTTAGCTTGTGAAACAGGGCGAACACGCATATCGTATCCGCCCAGTGATTAAAAGAATGTTAATAATTATTGAATAGAAGCAGCCAGCGAGAAGAGTTTTTCTTCCTGCCATGGGCCGCATAAGAGCTGAAGTCCGTAAGGGAGGCCAGCGTTGTTAGCGGCAAACGGAATGCTGATGGCGGGCATTCCTACAATATTGGCCTGAACGGTGAAGATGTCGGCCAGATAAAGCTGAATGGGGTCGTTGGATTTTTCGCCCAACTTAAACGCCGCTACTGGAGAGGTAGGGGAAAGAATCGCATCGTAATGCTCCAACAGTTTCAGGGTTTCATCCCTTACTACACGGCGTACTTTCTGTGCCTTTCCATAGAAGGCATCGTAATAGCCTTCACTCAATACAAAAGTTCCGAGCATAATCCTTCTCTTAACTTCCTCCCCAAAACCTTGGCTACGAGATAGCGTATAGGTAGTTCGGAGGTCGGTAGCTTCCGGACTTCTTTTTCCATACAATACCCCGGTATAGCGGGCGAGGTTGGAAGAAGCTTCGGCAGTAGCGAGCAAGTAATAAACCGGAACCAGTACATCGAGGTATGGAAAGCGCACCAAGTCAACCGTATGGCCAGCCGCCTTAAGCGCTTCGATTTTGGCTTTGAAGGCAGATTCGAGTTCAGGCTCCAGACCGCCTTGCAACACTTCTTCGTAAACTGCGAAGCGCATTGGGCCGGATTTAGGCTGAATTTGGCTATAGGAAGGAACCGGCTTTTGAGCGGCAGTAGCATCAAACTGGTCTGGGCCGGCCAGAATTTCTAACAATAACGCATTGTCTTCCAAAGAGCGCGTCAAGGGGCCGGCCTGATCGAAGGAAGAGCCGTAGGCAATAAGGCCATGTCGGGAGATGCGTCCATAAGTGGGCTTCAGCCCATAAATACCACAAAGCGAGGCCGGTTGCCTGATGGAGCCTCCAGTGTCGGTGCCTAAAGCGGCATGGCAGAGGTTAGCAGCGACTGCTGCGGCAGAACCTCCGGAACTACCGCCGGCAACTCGATCGGTATCGAGGGGGTGGCGAACGGGGCCATAAGCAGAGTTTTCGTTGGAAGAGCCCATCGCAAACTCGTCGCAGTTGAGCCGACCAATGATTAGCGCATCTTCTGCGAGAAGGCGCTCCGTAACCGTAGCAGAGAACAGCGATTCAAAGCCTTCCAGAATTTTGGAGGAAGCGCTGAAGCGATGTCCTTTATAGGCGATGTTGTCTTTTAAACCGATGATTAAACCATGAAGACGACCAAGAGGCATGCCTTGACTTCTTTTATAATCCTGTTCAGCAGCGTTGGCGAGCAACTCTTCTTCAAAAACTTCGAGAAAGGCGTTGAGTTCGTGTCGAGCTTTTATTCTGCTGAGATAGCCTTCGGCCAATGCCACACAAGTGGTATTACCGGCTGCCAAATCGGCCTGAATATCGGCCAGTCGGTGATAGGCGCTCAAAGGGATTAGTTTTTCTTTTCCTCTTTACGGGATTCGGTTTCGATTTCGCGCTGGATACCAGCAGACGCATCTTTGAACTCACGAATGCCTTTTCCGAGGCCACGAGCCAGTTCAGGGATACGTTTTGCGCCAAAGAGCAAGAGCACGATAATCAGGATGATAATCAACTCGCTGCCGCCCAAATTCGGGAGGAAAAGAAGGGTTAGAAGGTTCATAAACTTGCAATTGCGCCGCAAAGATACAAGATGTTTTCAGCCTCTGCGCCGTATCTGTATTCTGCTTGTTCCAATGGCCGATTTCCAATTTGTACCTTTGGATGGTGCGAGTAGATATTCTATTGCCTACTTACCGAGGGGCAGCCTATTTGCCGGAACAACTCGATAGTATTTTGGCTCAAACCCATGTAGATTGGGTGATTCGTTGGTCGGATGATGGCAGCACGGATGAAACCGTTGCGGTTATGGAACGCTATACACAGAACCACCCGGGTCGTTTTTTTCGTTGTCAGTCTGGAGAAAAGTTAGGTTCAACACGCCACTTTCTGTATTTGCTAACCCAAGCGGAGGCCGATTGGGTTATGCTTTGCGACCAGGATGATGTTTGGTTTCCACATAAAATAGCGCAATCACTGTCCTGCGTTGCAAATCTTTCAACGAAGCAACCAACGTTGGTTTTTACGGACATGTCGGTAACCGATGCTCGTTTAAACGTGCAGAAGCCTTCGTTTTACCGTGCTCAAAAACTTCAACCCGAAAAAGTGCTTACTGCCGGCATTGCGGCTGTTTGTGCTCAAAGCATAGCTGCGGGCTGCACCATGCTGCTCAACCGGGCGGCCATTGATTCAGTTCCGCGTATTGGCGATTATCCCTATCAGCATGATCATTGGATTTTGATACACGTTTTGGACGCAGGAGGGGATATTCGTTTTTTTTCAGAACCCACGATGTATTACCGGCAACATGGCTTGAATGAGGTAGGAGCGCAAACGGTAAATTGGCAGTATTTAAAAGAGAAATTCTTCTCGAAACAAGGATTCTGGGCACAATGGCGAAAGGGAGTACCTTCGTTAAGGAAGCCTCCTTCACGGTGGGCTGTGTTATGGAACAAGTTGAAAATAAATCTGAACCGATGGTAAGCAAACACGACCGAGAAGGGCTTAATGAATTAGTCCAGAGAGTTTTTATCAGCTTCGGTTTTTCGGAGGAAGATGCTCAGCTGTCTGCGGATGTTTTGATAGAGGCCGATTTGCGTGGAATAGACTCACACGGAGTTGCACGTCTTCCCGGATATGTAAGGCTGATCGAAAAGGGGAGAATTAATTCGAAGCCTAACATCCGCATTGTTCGGGAACGGGCAGCCGTGGCTACAATAGACGGTGATGGGGGAATAGGGTTAGTAGTTGGGCCGAAAGCTATGAGTATAGCGATAGAAAAAGCGATGCAAACCGGATGCGGCAGTGTAGCGGTGCGAAATTCCAACCATTTTGGAATTGGGGCTTGGCATAGTTTAATGGCAACAGACCGAGGTTGTATCGGGATGTCGATGACGAACGCTTCTCCCTTAGTGGCCACAGTAAATACTACAGAGCGATTGTTAGGCACAAACCCCTTGTGCGTGGCATTTCCGGCAGGTGCTTACCCACCTATCGTGTTCGATTTAGCGACTTCGGCAGCCGCTAATGGAAAGTTGGAGATAGCGGAGCGCGAGGGAAAATCTATACCTATAGGCTGGATTATAATGCCTGATGGCACCTACAGCACGGATCCGTCTGCATTAAAAAAAGGAGCAGCACTGTTGCCATTGGGCAGTTTTCCCGAGTTGGGGTTACACAAAGGTTACGGGCTTGGAGCCATGATAGATTTGATGTCTGGTGTACTGGGAGGTGCTGCGTATGGCCCATGGGTTCCTCCGTTTGTGGCCTTTTTAGATCCTGTTCCCGGGGCATTCGGGCAGGGTATCGGGCATTTTTTCACCGCTTGGGAGGTAGAGGCGTTTCGGGATAAGCAAGAGTATGATGAGGCAATAGGCCACTGGATTGACCGGATGAAGGCGGCCAAACCGATAGATCCGGCTGTGCCATTAATGGTTCATGGTGAGCCAGAAATGGTGGTTCGAGCTGAGCGTATGAAAACCGGAATTCCCTTACATGAGTCGGTAGTTCTGGCATTAGACGAGCTTGCTTTGAGGTGCCAAATTGCATGGCGATGAGCCTTGAATGGATGATTCTATTTCTTCTCTTAGCGCTTCTGGCAGAAATACTGGGCACTTTGGGCGGCTTTGGCTCTTCGTTGTTTTTTGTGCCATTAGCTGGATACTTCTTAGAATTTCATGCAGTGTTGGGGTTAACAGCACTATTTCATGTTATGAGTAATCTAGTGAAAATAAGGATGTTTGGAAAGCAAACAGACAGACGAGTTTTACTTTGGCTTGGTATTCCTTCTGTGTTATTTGTTGTGGTGGGAGCAGCATTGAGTCCGTTTTGGAGCAGCAAAGGACTTGAGATGGTATTAGCGATATTTCTCATTGGGCTGTCTATTGGATTATGGCTAATGCCTGATTTAAAGATGAAGGATACGCCTGGACGGATGGCCGGAGCAGGAGTTGCTGCCGGACTCATGGCCGGATTGGTTGGAACGGGAGGGGCGTTAAGAGGAGTGGCCATGTCGGCATTGAATCTGGAGAAGGAGGTTTTTGTAGCTACATCAGCTTTAATTGATTTGGGTGTGGACGGTAGCAGAGCGGTGGTTTATGCCCTGAATGGGTACATGCGAACGGAGGATTTTTACCTGCTACCGGGTTTAGCTGCGGTAAGTATTGGTGGGTCGTGGATTGGAAAACTCCTTCTACAACGGTTGCGGCAGGCGTATTTTCGAAACTTGGTTCTCAGCTTTGTATTGCTGAGTGGCCTTGCAACGATATGGCGATTGATGAGTTAGGATTGTAATATTGCGGCACGATTATTAGAAAAACGCAACAAATTTGTTCACATGAAAACGCACATTTTACTTTTGTTATCCTTCCTATTTGCTGCTCAAGTTTTGAGTGCGCAATCAGAAGAAGGGCCTGTATCTGCCGGCCTTAAAATAGGCACGAATGTTTCCCATTTGTCTGCAAGTTTAACTACCATCAAAAACCCGGATTACTACATGGGGTTGAATGCAGGGTTTTTTGTCCGCTTTAACCTCGGCGATTGGATAATACAGCCGGAGTTGGTTTTTAGCCAGCGTGGAGGAAGTTTTACAGACAACCTTACCGGCAAAGACGTTACGAATAGAATGGCGTACCTAGAGGCGCCAATATTGGTGGGTTATCGCCCGTTGAGTTGGCTGCGATTAAATGCTGGGCCTAATTTTCAGTATTTACTTGGCGCAGAAGACAATACACTGGCTGTTGCAGGACGTATTATTACGTTCCGCAAAGAAGCACTACAAAACTTGGTTCTTGGGGTACAGTTAGGGGTTGGAATAGATGTTCAGCGTTTTTCGTTGGACTTACGTTATGACACTAATTTGAGTAGCTTGGGTCTTAATTTGAATGCTTCTGATGGAGCAGGAAGCCAAAGTGCTTCTTCCCGAAATAATGTTTGGCAGATAGCAATAGGTTATCGTTTATTTTAAAGATGAAGTAGAAAAGCGAACTTTGGCTATGATTGTTTACAATGTTACCCTGAGTGTAGAATCCGGGATTCATGAAGAATGGCTTAACTGGATGAAAACGGAGCATTTGCTCGAGGTTATGGCCACCGGTTGTTTTCAGGAGTATCGCTTTCTCAAGTTATTGCAACCAGTTCCGGAAGAAGGGTTTACCTACGCCATTCAGTATTTTGCTCAGGATATGGAAACGTATCTTCAATATCAAGAGCAGTTTGCTCCGGCATTGCAAGCCAAGACCAAAGCGCGGTTTGGCGAGAAGTTTTTTGCATTCCGCACTATTTTAGAAAGTGTAGAATAATCGGAATAACTAACTTAAAACCCTCTTCGGAGGGTTTTTTTATTTAACAACGTGGTTTTATCCAGAATAGGATTGGCCTATAATCGGCTTCGCTTTAGTGGAAACAAACCATAATCCCATGTAAACTAACAGGCCGTTTAACAAGAGCAGTTCAAACCCAAATGTGTATCCGTTGAACCAACGACTGCTGTTTTCTGAAATGAAGTACGTAAGCAATGGCCCAACGAGGCAAGGAGCGACCAACCATTTTCGGTTCAGTTGCCTTTTGCTTAACAAACCAAAACCGAACAACGCCAGCAGTGGCCCATACGTGTATGAGGCAAGAGTAAAGATGAGGAAGAGAATGGCTTGCTTCGGCCACGTTTGAGACCAAAGAATTACCGCCAACAACACCACCGCGAACCCAATATGCACCCAATGACGAAGCCGGGTTTCCGACTTTTCCTCCCTTTTTCCGTTTCCAAAGCCCAGAAAATCGATACAGAATGAGGTGGTAAGCGTGGTTAACACAGAATCGGCGCTGGAGAAAGTGGCAGCGGTGAGCCCAACCATGAAAATTAAGGAAGCAGTTAACCCCAGCGGTCCCAAAGCGAGCATAGGAAAAAGCCTGTCGGTGATGGGTTTTCCACTGGCCGGGTCGGTTGGAAGTTGAAGCCCTTTTGCCTGCAAATAGAAATACAACACAGCGCCAAGGCTAAGAAAAAGCAGATTCACAAAAATCAGGGAGCCGGAGAACCAGTACATATTGGTTTGAGCGTCTTTCAAACTGCGCATGCTCAGGTTTTTCTGCATCATATTCTGGTCGAGGCCGGTCATCACTAACGTAATGAGAGCGCCGCTCACCAATTGTTTCCAGAAGTAATTGGGTTCTCTCCAATCCCAGAAGAACACTTTGCTGTAATCACTATCGGCAATTTTTTCAAATAGTTGAAAAGGGTCGAGGTTCAATTGTAACGCTACTGCTACAACAGAGCCTACCAGACCAAGCAACAGCAACAAACTTTGAAACGTGTCTGTCCAGACGAGGGTTTTGATTCCGCCTTGGTAGGTGTAAAGGAGAATCAGCAGCAGAATGCCGGTAACTGTAACCGGAAGGGGAACGCCCCACGCATCGAAAATGAACGTTTGAAGTACACCCGCCGTGAGTGCAAGACGTAAAGCAGCACCGAGCGTTCGGGATAAAAGGAAAAAGAAACTTCCAGTCTTCTGAGCTTCCTTCCCAAACCTTTCTCCCAGCCAAGTGTAGATGGACGTAAGATTTCGGCCATAATATAACGGAAGTAACACCTGTGCAATGATGAAGTAGCCGAGTAAGTATCCCAGCACCATTTGCATATACCCGAAACTGTTGGTGGCCACGGTTCCGGGGAGAGAAATAAAAGTCACACCGCTCAAGGAGTCGCCAATCATTCCGAAGGCTACGACGTACCAAGGCGAGTTTTTCCCGCCAACGTAATAGTCGAACGCTTTCGCTTTTCTACCTGTGAACCAGGAAATAGAAAACAGGGCCAGAAAGTACAGGCCCATGAAACATAGGAAGAGTAAAGGAGATCCCAAGAGCTAATTTGTTAGCGGAATCAGGGAAATTTAGGGTATTTGGAGAAGTCGGGCTGACGTTTCTCCATGAAGGCGTTTTTCCCCTCTTTCGCTTCTTCGCTCAGGTAATAAAGCAACGTTGCATTTCCGGCAAGTTCCTGGATTCCGGCCTGACCGTCGAGTTCGGCATTGAAAGCGGACTTGAGCATTCGCAGGGCGATGGGACTTTTTTCCAAGATTTTTTGGCACCATTGAATGGTAGTTTCTTCAAGAAGCTCAAGGGGCACTACTTTATTTACAAGCCCCATATCGAGGGCTTCATTGGCATCGTACTGATCGCAGAGGTACCAAATTTCGCGGGCTTTCTTCTGACCGACAATACGAGCGAGGTAAGATGCACCAAAACCACCATCGAAGCTGCCGACTTTTGGGCCGGTTTGGCCAAAGCGGGCATTTTCAGCGGCAATGCTGAGGTCGCAAACCACGTGAAGCACATGTCCGCCACCAATAGCCCAGCCGGCCACCATGGCAATCACTGGCTTGGGTATTCGGCGAATCTGCATTTGCAAGTCGAGGACGTTGAGGCGTGGCACCTGGTCTTCACCCACATAACCACCATGCCCTCGAACGCTTTGATCGCCGCCGGAGCAAAAGGCTTTTCCGCCTTCACCGGTAAGGATGATCACGCCAATGTCGGTGTTGTCGCGGCAATGGTCCATAGCCGTTATCATTTCTTGGACGGTAAGTGGGGTGAATGCGTTATGCTTTTCAGGGCGGTTGATGCTGATTTTGGCGATAGCACCCAGCTTTTGGAATTTGATTTCCTTGTATTCCCGGATGGTTTCCCAGGGGTGTTGAGAGGTCATAGGCGAGTTATTGACGTAGTCGGGAGCGAAATTCGTGAAAGACACGCTGATTTTCTTCTCCCAGCGTACGAACTTCGAGCAAGGCTGCTTTTTCGTGATTCAATAGCCAGTCTAATCCAGACTTCAGACTAACCTTATTATCCGCTACACAATGAGAAAGCCGATACGCAGCGCAGAGGTGTTCGAAATTGACTTGCTGAGGAGTTTCGAAATAATGGGTGAGTTCCGGGACGTTTGATGGGCCGTCAATCAATCTAAAAATGCCACCACCACCGTTATTCGACACGATAATTCTGAGATTATCCGGAAGCGCACCGGGCCAAAGGGCGTTTTGGTCGTAGAGAAAAGCAAGGTCTCCTGTTATGAGAAGGTGTCGAACGTTGGGTTGGGCTAACGCGAATCCGAACGCGGTAGAGGTGCAACCATCGATGCCGCTGGTGCCGCGATTACTGAAACACTGAAAATCGCTGAAGAACAAATTGCCGAAACGCACGGGCATGGAGTTGGCCAGATGCACCCAATCGGTGTTGGGCCACCACTCGCTGATTCTGGACATGGCCCACCACTCGCTCCAAGGGGCGCTTATTTTATAATCTTCTAACTGATGCTCCAAGTTGATTTCGGCCTGCAACCAACGTGTCTGAAAAAGTACACTATCGAGAGGAAGCTGCTGGAAAAATGGCAACAACTGTTCGAACTGAAGATGAAGAGGCTCAGTAAGGCAGCCAAACGTGTTGATAGCAGCTTTTTCTTCGCTTAGGTGATAATGATATTGCGGAGGAAAGCGCCTGAGAAATGCCTTCATTTGCTTGCTTACAATGCCGAGACCGGCGGTAAGCAGCACGTTAGGCTGTAATTCTTTTAACAAATGCTCCGGTAATGATTGAAGAATCTGCTCTCCGTGCCGTACAAAAAGCGGATGGCTGACGTTGGAAAGGCATTCGGTTACTACGGTAATCGATTCTCGTTCCGCTAATTGCGCTAATGCTTTTTGTTCATTCGCGCTGTATTCGCCTTGGCCTAAAACAATAAGGATTTTGTCTTCCGAAAGTAGGTTTTGAGGAACAGGGTCAAGCGGCTTCTTAAAAACTGCCGGCACTGATAAAGGTTTGCGCCATAAGAACGGCCCTTCGGGAACATCATAGAGCGGTTCCTTCAACGGAATGTTGAGATGAACCGGCCCGGAAGGAGATTGCTTAAGTAGATTGCCCAAAACTTCTAAAATCCCCATCGATTCTGAAATGGCGGCACTTCCTTCTTCTTCTGGAAGCGAGTACTCCGTTCGAATATGGTTGTGGTAGAGTCCCTTTTGTCGGATAGCTTGCCCATCCTGTTGGTCAATGAGTGAAGCCGGACGGTCTGCGGTAAGCACAATTAGGGGCACCTGCAAATAGAACGCTTCGGTTATAGCGGGATAAAGGTTGAGGGCTGCGGTTCCGGATGTGCATATAATGGCTACGGGTTGCTTGCTTCCTCGACTAATTCCCAAAGCCCGGTAACCGGCACTTCGCTCATCAACGGCAATATGAACGTTGAATTCTGGGCTTCGCGAAGCAATAAGGGTTAGTGGAGCCGACCGCGAACCTGGACTTATTACTATATCACGAACGCCCCAATGCAGCAGGCTGTTGAACAATAAAAACAGCGGACTACGCCGGTGGCTTAAAGACAATTCAGCAAAGTCTGGCATTTCAATTCGGTTTCCTGCCATTCTAATTCCGGGTCAGACAGATGCGTGAGCCCTGCACCGGCGTAAAGAAGGGCAGTTTTAGGGCCCAATCGTAAGCACCTCAGGTTGACGAAACTTAGAAACTGGTTGTCGGGGTGTTGTAGGGCCAAGTAACCGGCGTACAAACGTCGGGCATGGCTTTCTAATTTCAGAATAAGTTGGGAAGCTGCTTTGGCTGGCAATCCTCCTACTGCTGGTGTTGGATGAAGCGCTGCTGCTAACGTTGCTGGATTGAAGTTAAAGCTGCACTGGCTGGTGAACCGAGTCCGTAAATGCCGCAACCAACCGGTATCGGTGATTTCCGGCCCTTCTTGTTCTACAACCAAGCCATGCGATTCGAAGGTTGAACGAATGTAGGAAGTCACCATATTCTGTTCTTCCTGCTCTTTCAGACCAAAACCGTCTTTCGCATTCCGACTTCTGGTTCCGGCCAACGAGACCGATTCGAGTTTTCCCTGTTGAGCTTCGAGCAGTAACTCCGGACTTGCCCCCATCCATATACCTTGCGTTGAATCGGCAAGAAAGTAAACATACGCGCCGGGGTAAGCTTTGCAGAGACTATCAAAAAAGGACTTCGGACTAAAACCATCAGGTAGCCGATGGCGAAGAACTCGGGACAAAACCACTTTATCTAATTCGCCCGCTTTCATGGAAGCAACCGCTTTCATTACACCTTCCTTATAGGCAGATTCCGTTGTACTGTTTTCCCAAGGCTCTTCCTGCTTTTCTATAAGTTTATCGGCCTGCTCCCAAAAGGAGTCTTCCGTATTCAGAGCAACAAATCGGGCTAACCGTGCGGGTTCCCGGCGGTCGAAGGCCTGAATATGCAACGACCACGGGCCGTCGTCCTTCCCTTGCAATAGCAATGGTGCAGGAGCGCCGGGTTGGCGAAAGGCAAATAGGCAGCCGTGGAATTTCATGGAGCGGCAAAGATGCTAATTATGGCTATAAAAGGGGATATATAGTCTTTGCTTGCATAAGTGGTTGAAGGTCGGCTATTTTGTAATATCACTGCTTTATGATAACACCACAGGAATACCTTGAAACACTTCCGGACGAAAGACGGGAGGCCGTTTCCCGCATTCGCGAAGCTTTTTTAAATCACTTGCCCGACGGTTTTGAAGAAACGATGCAGTATAACATGATTTCATTCGTGGTGCCGTTCAGCCTTTATCCGGCGGGCTACCATTGCAACCCAAAAGATCAGTTGCCGTTTGTTTCTATTGCCAATCAGAAAGGGGCGATTTCTATTTACCATAATGGGCTTTACTCTATGCCTATGATGTTAGAATGGTTTCAGCAGGCTTATTCAGATGCGGGAGTAGGGAAACTGGATATGGGCAAGAGTTGTATTCGGTTTAAGAAGATGGATAAAATTCCTATCGCTTTGCTGGAGGAACTGGCAGGGAAAATCAGCGTGCAAGATTGGATCAACTGCTACGAAACCATGCTTAAGCGATAGTGAGATGAAGAACTTGTTGTTGTTGGGCTTGTTGGTTTGGGGAAGTTATTATAGTGCTGCGGCTCAGGAAGTAGCGATGGAATACGATTCGGTGTTAGCGAAGAAGCTGGGAGCCGATGAGCGGGGAATGCGCAAATACGTGCTTGCCATTCTGAAAACGGGACCATACAATCCGGCAACAAAGGAAGAACGAGACAGCTTATTTCAGGGGCATTTTGCGAACATTGGGCGATTAGCGAAAGCAGGTCAGTTATCGGTTGCGGGGCCGTTTATGAAAAACGACAAGCAGTGGAGAGGACTTTATCTGTTTAATGTGGAGTCTGTAGAAGAGGCCGAAGCGTTAGCGAAGACCGACCCGGCAGTGAAGGCGGGCGTTTTTGTGATGGAATACACCCCTTGGTACGGCAGCGCCATCTTGCCAGAAGCTGCAAAGTGGCATGATAAGCTGGTGAAGAAAGGGCGGTAGAGGATTCGCTCGCAAAGGCGGGAAGGCGCAAAGTGAGGATGAAAACCTTGGCGACTTAGCGGCTTAGCGAGAAAAAATAAATCAAATAAAGCTCAATCAAAGGCGCAAAGATGGAAAGGCAGAAATTAAAGAAAAAACCCTTTGCGACTTAGCTGCTTAGCGAGAAAAATAAATCAAATAAAGCTCACGCAAAGGCGCAAAGGCGCAAAGTGAGGATGAAAACCTTGGCGACTTAGCGGCTTAGCGAGAAAAAATAAATCAAATAAAGCTCACACAAAGGCGCAAAGATGGAAAGGCAGAAATTAAAGAAAAAAACCTTAGCGCGCAAAATACTCTCTTAAAGGCGCAAAGAACCACAAATTGAGGCTTTAATCCAATATGTATTCATTTGATCTTTTATATCATAAGTTTAGACGATAAAAATTGAAACTATTTTTGCCTATTCAACAGCCATTTTTCTTAATTCATCTTCAATCTTTTCTGCAAGAAAGGTTAAATGGTAAGCATCCATAATGCGGTGATCTGCAGTGATAGAAATTGACACCCAATGTTTTCCATCTCGCTGAAAGGTGTCTGAAAAGTAAACGCCTATTGAAAATGGACTATGATTATGAGAAGTAAATGGCCCATTTAAAGTTGATTTTCCATTACAAGCAAAATAACTATGACCAAAAATATATCCTTTCAGTTTTGTTGAACTAGCCCAATATTGATAAAACATAGAGCGAACCCACCAGGGCAAGTAGAAAAACCGCTTTTGTTGTGGACTTAAAACAGAATCTTTCTTTAAAATAAGACGTTTAAATTCTGTAGTTAGTGCTTGACCGCTCATTTCATGTGGATTTTTTAGAATAGTCGAAACAGTTCTTCCTTTTACATTTCTGCTCGATATGCGAATGCGAATTTCTTCCGGTATTTCTATTTTATTACCAATTACTTGTCCAATGTATTCTGGATGCTCAGCAATTACTTGAGCATACGCCATTAAAAAGCGAACAGGCAAACCTTTATTTTCTAGCTGCGATGGGTCTTTTTGTAAATGTTCAACCAGTGCAGTAATATCAAGTTGAAAACTCATCCAGAATGAAGGATACTTTAATCCCACGCGAAGAATGTCTGCAATCATTTTTCGCTCGTAATCGTAATCTTTTGAGAATACTGGCATTTTAAGTTTTTTCATCTTAAAAGATTAAATTTTGGATATAGTTAATCGGTAAGAATGTCTGTAATTTCTTGCAACATTTCATAGTTATATAAGCCAGGCTTTTCCTCGTCGCCCCCCCTTAGAGCAATAGCATAAGGTTTCCATAAGTCCAATGCTTCTTTTAATGTTTCAGCATTAAAAGGACACGAAAGCACCAATTCATATTCGAGGCAGATATTTCTCACTTCACTGGCCTCTTCTCCTATGCTTAATTCAGGAAATGAAACCTCACTATGCAGCACAATTAAGAGTGATTGATTCAAATAGTGTAATGCATATTCCGTCGCGAGTGTCCAGGGTAAGCGAACAATTACGGGTAAGTTTAATTTCTGTAAAGTGACTTCAGTTACTGGATGTCCTAATTCTACGGCGTCTAATCCAAGAAATTCAACGGCATCTTGAATAACTGCCACCGGCGTTCCATCGGGAAATTGCCCAACAATCCGTGGCCCACTAATCCAGCCGACAATTTCTTTTAGCTTGGTCATTCCCGGAAAATCAGGTAATGAAGGATCGATAGCAAGAGCCAGAAACTCGAACCCTTCTGCCGCCGCATATCGGGCATCAGACAAGGTATGGCAATGATGGAAATAAACCTGAGCACGCATCGCCGCAAGATACAGCTTATGTTTCAGTGCCTCACGAAGCCAACACCGCGAATTCGGAAATCACTCTACGGTTAAATCGTAATACAAGGTGCTGTTTGCAGGGATTTTTGGAGGCATTCCGGCTTTCCCAAAACCTAAATTAGCAGGAATGACCGCTTTAACTGTACTGCCTCGTTTAATATGGGTTAATGCACGGTACAAACCCGGCATTAGTCGGTTTTTTTTAATGGAAAGAATCACCGGGCCTGATTCATTAAGACTACGGTCAAACAAACGTCCGTCTTCCAGAAACCCCGAAAAACTTAATCGAATGCTGTCCCCGTCCTTCAAGGTGTTCCCAATTCCTTCTTTGAGAATGTAAATCTTAACCCCATCAGCATCGATTCCAGTAAACATTCCTTTATCAGGTTTTACCAATCCCGGAATGTGTGTTTTCACTTCTAAAGTGTAGCGTAACGTGCTGTTGGGTTGAATAGCGCCAAATGAAGCACTGCCATAGGCAAGGTTGGGGGGCAGAATGAATTCTGCCTTATCGCCTTGCCTCAGTTTACAAAGCCCCAATTCGACGCCTTTCACCACTTGACCCATTCCAATTCTGATAGCCTGAATTTGCTTTTCACTTTGAGGGGAAGAAACTGGGCTTCCATCCACCAAATTCACTTTCATCAGAAATCGAACAGAATCACCTATTCGGATACTGTCTCCAGCACTACGGCTCTCAGCGATTCTCCACCAAAGGCCAGAAATGTCGGGAGTGAAGCCAAGTGCAGCGAAGTCTATCGTTTCCTTCTGAGCCTGTGAACCGGAATTTCCGTTTCCACAAGCCCAAAGAAGGAAAGAGATAAAAAGGAAGAAAGCAATGCGGATCATTCCACGCCCACCAGTTCAACCTCGAAAATCAAGGTTGCATAACCTGGGATCACGTCAGAAGCACCACGCGGGCCATAACCTAATTTCGAAGGAATGAAGAGGCGGCCTTTTTCTCCCACTTTCATTAATCCAATGCCTTCGTCCCAGCCTGGAATCACTTGACGAGCCCCAAGAGTAAATTCAAACGGTTCAACTTTTCCGGTTTTCGGGTCTTTTCGGTCTAAGGAGGAATCGAACTTACGTCCATCGAGCAGCATACCGGTGTAATGGACTTTCACCTTCTTTCCGGGCATTGCCTGGGCTCCGGTTCCCGGTTTTTCTTGTAGGTAGATTAATCCAGAGGGGAGCGGATTCGCCTGAATGTTATTTTTCTTCAAGTATTCCTGAAGAGTTCGCGCTTCATTGCTGATGTTCACAACCCCAACATGAAAGGTGAATTTTTCATCCGGTTTGATGTTTTCAGGCATTTTCATCTGGAAAATCTTTTCATAGACCGAATCTGCACGTACTTGAAATGCAGCACTATCACCCACACCAAGTAGCACTAATCCCTCTTCAAAAGAACCTTTGAAAGGCGGGTTCACCACTTCAATGGGAATAGGCGTACCCATTTGTTTGGTAGTGAAGAACAAGGAATCATCAAGGCCGTAGGTCAGGTTAATAGTCACAATATCCCCTATGGCGGCTTTGGTTTTGCCGGAATCGCGGATGACGGTATAACTGAGGCCTGAAGACAGTTGTTTGAATCCAGTGGTTTTGCTGTCGCATGAGCTCAACATGAGCACGGCAGCGGCTAGGGTCGTAAAGACCAACGACTTGAACATATTAAAGATGTTGATTGATGAAATTGAGATGGGAAAGAAAACGGGCTTCTGTTTCAGCCAATGAATCACGGCTTTTGCCACCTGCTGCATTGAAGTGCCCACCTCCTTCGAAAAACAGGCTGGCAAATTCATTTGCAGGAATTTTGCCTTTAGAGCGGAAAGACATTTTTATTCTATCCTCTCGTTCAGTAATTAACGCAGCGAAACGAACTCCTTGAATTCCCAGGGCCGTGTTCACCAACGATTCGGTATCACCGGTGGCGGTAGAGAATGCTTTCAGGTCGTCGGCTGCAAGGAGAAAATAAGCAGTTTTGCTTTCCGGTATGAGACGAAGACAATGATGGTAACAATGTCCGAGAAACCGTAGCTTATTTTCGGTAAAATGATCGTCGATGGCCTCATGCAAAGGGGTAGGTTGAAGCCCGAGATCCATTAAATCAGCTACTAATCGATGCAGGTTTGCGCTTGTACTTGAAAAACGAAATGAGCCGGTATCGGTCATAATTCCTGTGTAAAGGCATATCGCCATTTCAATGTCCACAAGGTGCCAATCGCCAACTTCGCGTATTAATTGGGCTACAAGTTCACAGGTTGCTGCAGCTTGAGTATTGCTTAGAGCAAGGCTTGCAAAATCTTTGGGATGGAGGTGATGGTCAATCATAACCAAACGAGCACCGCTTTTTTCGATATCCTCACGCATCCCATGCACTCTGTCCAGGTCGTTGAAATCTAAGCAAAACACAATTTGAGCTTCACGCAAAAACTTCCAAGCTGTACGGGTTGCGGTTTCGTAATTGAGCACCTTTTCGTAACCCGGTAAAAAATTGAGGAAGTCGGGCCAATCGGAAGGGGCAATAAGCTGAACATCGAAGCCTTTCTTGCACAAATAAGCTCCAAAACCCAGCATTGAGCCCATTGCATCGCCGTCAGGCTTGAAATGCGTAGTCACAACAACTTTACACGGTTGGGCTAAAAGAGCTTGCCACGAGGCACTATTTTCAGGAGTTAACACAATGAGGTCAAAACTAAAGGGCGAAAAATTAATTTTGCACCAAATTTTTACCAAATGTCAGGGAATATCACCTTCACCATGATCAAGCCGGATGCAGTTCAAGATGGCCATATCGGCAATATCTTAGCTCACATCATTAAGGCTGGGTTTACCATTAAAGCGATGAAATACACTCGTTTGACCAACGAACAAGCAGGCGCATTCTATGAGGTACACCGCGAACGCCCATTCTACAGCGATTTAGTAAGCTTTATGTCTTCCGGCCCTATTGTGGCGGCTGTACTTGAAAAAACTAATGCTGTCGAGGATTTTCGTAAGACTATTGGCGCTACCAATCCCGCTCAAGCAGAGGATGGTACAATCCGAAAACTGTTTGCCCGCTCTATTGGCGAAAATGCCGTTCACGGATCAGACTCAGATGAAAATGCTGCTATTGAAGCAGGGTTTTTCTTCACTCAACTCGAACGTTTCTAAAGTCTTCCTTAGAATTGAAAGTGAGCCTTCCGATAGTTTTGGAGGGCTCACTTGTTTTTTATGAATCACGGGGTACACCTTTTATCGTTGAGCTCAACCTACGCTCCTGTTTCATCTAGGAAGGATAAGTAACTTTATTTGAACATGTTGTAGTAAAATATCTTCAAAAAGCGAGTAAATAATTTATAGATTTTGTTTTTGAATAACAAGTATTGCGGATAAATAGAGCTATTGTTAGAAATAAGGAATGCTAACACCTTCCTAAAGCATTAGAAAAGTCTTAATATGTCCTTTATTTCGTCGACCAATCGTATAAACTAGTCGACATTTAGTCCATTACATTAAAACGATGGCGATGGGTTGCAATTTGCGGAGACAATTAACCGACCTATGTGTAACATGTTCAATCTCAAAAGCCATTATTCCAAATTGTTAGGAATAGCCTTGATGGCTGGCGCGGTGACCGTAAGTTCTTGTCGTAAAGACGATCCAGCTCTCGGCCCCGACAACTCCAATGTAAGCCTCGATAAAGCTTCCATTCCCGCAGGTTTTAACTTTGAAATGGTAAAATCGAAGAATTTCGACCTTACTTTCCGCTTGTCAGACAATACTTTGGCTAGCAAAGTTCGTGTACAATTCTATGACAAGCCTTCCAAGCTTGGCGGAGAGTTAATTTTTACCGCATTTACCGACGATAACGGTAAAATTGAAATGCCTGTTTCTATTCCAACAAGAGTTAGAAATTTAGTAATGGAAACGTCGGCTTATGGCTTTGCTCAGGATTTGATGCTTCCAATGAATGCCAATAATGTTGTGGCAACCATTGGTGGAACAAATCCAACGAACTTGGCTAATTACGATTTTAACTTGCCTTCACCAGCATCAGCTCGTACCACCGGCACACTTTCAGCTCCATATATCTCAACTCGCTTAGGAACATGGAATGGTGTAGGTGTACCTAACTATTTAGGCCCTAATCAAGTGGTAGGCGTTCCATTCGCTACGTTGATTGGTTCAACGCTTCCAGAATCTACCAACCAGACAGTTGCTCGTCCATTCCTTTTCGATGGAACGTATCGTCACGAAGTTCTGATGACGGCAACAGGTACGGTAAACATTACCTTCCTTCATGAAGGTGCCGGATACCGTAACTCACTTCATTACTTCAAGTACCACAAAAACAATCCTCCTGCAACTCCTGGAGACATCGACTCAATTATCGCCGTATTTCCTAATGCATCTTACCTTGGAGGCGGCGGTGGTCTTCTCCCAGGAAATACCGTTAACATTGGAGTTGTTGGAAAAGATACAGTTGTTGGTTTTGCATTAGCTACTCATGGCTATGATAACATAACTAACACCATCGACAAAAACTTTGGTCTGATTTACTCTTTACCATCGCTTAACACCTTTGCACCTGCGTCACTACGCCAGCACATGGTTTTGGCATGGGAGCCAGCCTCGCGCCGTTTCATTTTTGGATTCGAAGATATTCGTCGTAAGTTGCCAATAACTGGTGACCATGACTTCAACGACGTAGTATTCTATGCAACTTCTACAGCAGTTGATTCAGTAGATGTATGGCCACTTACTCCACTTCCAGACTGCGATTCTGACGGAATTCCAGATATGTTGGATGAGTATCCATGTGATGCAGCTCGCGCTTACAACCGCAATGTTCAGTCTCACCTCGCTTTCGAAGACCTTTGGCCTTCTGTTGGAGACTACGATTTCAACGACCTTACCATTGGCAACGAGTATCGCATGGTGCTCAACGCTCAAAGTCGTGTAGTTGAAATGTTCAGCCGTCACTATGTTGGTGGTAAAGGTGGTGCTCTTCCACACGGATTCGGAGTTAGTTTTGGAGTACCTCATACTTCCATTGCTTCTATCACTGGTGGAGAGTGGAGCCGCGGTACTACTACTCGCCGCCCGAATGGTACTGAAGCTGGTGTGAATAAAGCAACTATGATTGTTTATGAGAACGCTTACGACATGCTCACCGGAGCAGTTGGTAACTTAGTCAATACAATTATTGGTGCTCCTCGCGCTACTTCTGATACTCTGACAATGGCAGTAACCATGACCACTCCGCAGCGTATCGCTGATTTTGGAGATGCTCCTTTCAATCCATTCATTTTCGTTCAAGGCCGTGACCGTGAAATCCACCTTCCTGATATGGCACCAACTGAGAAACACAATATGACTTGGTTTGGTAAAGGTCAGGATACTTCAAACCCTGGTGCAGGTCGTTATTACAAATCAGCAAATGGTGCTCCTTGGGCTATTAATATTCCTGAACTGTTTGCTTATCCTAAAGAATACTCTGCCATTCAGACTGCACACCTGAAATTCATGGAGTGGGTTACTTCTGGTGGAAGTAGCTATCCTGATTGGTACCGTAACCTTCCAGGATATCGTAATCCTTCTAACGTTTACACGTACTAGTACGTTTTTCTTGGGTCGTGAGCCGCACTGTGAGAACAGTGCGGCTTTTTTTTGCTTATTTTCGACCTGTCAAAATCAGCTTATGAAAAAGACTCTTAGCATCTTGTTTTCCGTGTTGTCAATAGCGTATATTATTTACGTTATCTTCCTCGGAGTCACTAATCCAGACGCACTCCGTTATACCGAAATGCTCATCATGTGTGCATTGGTATCTATCGCGAGTTACTTCATCACCTTTGGTGCTTTTGAGTCGGTTGACCGGGAGCGTGCAGGTAAATAATGACAAGTATGAATAGCCACGAGGTTGATTATAAAATTTTTGGTGAGAGCATTCAGTTTGTAGAAGTTGAACTGGATCCTCAAGAGACCATTGTTGCTGAGGCGGGAGCTATGGTTTATATGACCGAAGGCATTCGCTTTGAAACCAAAATGGGCGATGGTTCAAATGCCAGCGATAGCGTTCTTGGTAAATTATTCAAAGCAGGAGCTCGCGCTTTGATGGGTGAGTCTCTCTTTTTAACCCATTTTACCAATGGTGGCTTTGGAAAACAACAAGTTGCTTTTTCCGCCCCTTTTCCTGGCACTATCATTCCAATTAATCTTTCTTTGATGCCCGGTAATCAGATTGTCTGCCAAAAGGATGCATTTATTTGTGCTGCATTGGGTACGAAAGTTTCCATAACACTTAATAAGCGTCTTGGTGCAGGCTTTTTTGGTGGCGAAGGTTTCATCATGCAAAAGCTGCAAGGAGATGGTATGGCATTCATTCATGCAGGAGGAACAGTAATCGAAAGAACCCTGAATAATGAAACTTTAAGAGTGGATACTGGCTGTGTTGTTGCGTTTGATGGTCAGATAGATTTTGATATTCAGCGCGCTGGCGGGCTGAAAACCATGTTGTTTGGTGGCGAGGGGCTTTTCTTAGCAACATTACGTGGAACGGGTAGGGTTTGGCTTCAATCCATGCCAATAAGCAAGTTAGCTCAAGAAATTGTAGCGATGGGCGGCGGTCATGGTGGTGGCTCTTCTTCGAGAGAAGGTGGAGGGATTCTTGGAAACCTCTTCGAATAATTTAATTACTCTATAATCAATCAGTAAAGCCGCTATTCTTTTGAGTAGCGGCTTTTTTTAAGTCGTAGCGTGTTGGTTTTGAGCCAATGAGACTAAGCGTATCTCAAAAGGTGACGTGGTATTTTTGTCTTAGTATGAATTCAGGAGGAAGTTAGCAATCGCTTATCCCACACTACAGCATCGGATACTCGGAACTCCTCAGAGACTGGTGCAATGAAACGAAAAAAGCCGTCAATCGACGGCTTTTGTGGGAGTTGACGGGTTCGAACCGCCGACCCTCTCCTTGTAAGGGAGATGCTCTGAACCAGCTGAGCTAAACTCCCGCACAACCCTTGGGGCTTGTTTGGACTGCAAAAGTAAAAGGCTTGATTAAAAATCCAAAACATCAACCTTCTTTTTTTTCAAAATTATTGAAGTGAAGTTGTTTTAGAACTACATTAAGTAATCAACGTTAAGTTTATGATGAGAGATTAGCTCAGGTAAATGTTGGCAAAAATGCGCTCATGGGTAATTTAATGCAATCTTTCTAATGCACTCTTTTCCGAAAAAGGCATTGCAATCCCAGATTGAAAATTAGCCGAACGGGGATTTTATCCACCAGCCAACTTAACCTTATGGCCAAGTTGTTCGAGGAAGACTTTAATCTTTTCCCTGTGGTTGCCCTGAATGAGGATTTCGCCGTCTTTACAACTTCCACCCGCTCCGCAATGGGTTTTTAACTGATTGCATAAAGAACTGGCTTCTGTGTCGCTACCACCAAATCCGGCTATAGCGGTTACGTCTTTATTGCCTTTTTTTCGATCCAGCCAAACGCGTAAATCGTAACGTGGGCTTTGGGATTGCACTTGAGCAGCCTTAGGAGCATGTAACTCGGGCTGGTCAGGGAACAGGAGCTTCCCCAGTTCAGATAAATCTTTCGACTTCGCCATGGTTCGAATATACCGTTTGCATGTTAAGCTTTGGCTTTATTCAATATTGCTTTTTAGAATATTTGGAATGGTTTATATCACGCATGGGCGCAAGTGAGCTGGTTGACTTACCTTGGACAATTATTTTGCGATTGTGAAGTAAATGTTATTAATTTTTAAATAATTGTTCTGTAATGTCTAGTGTTAGTAGATTCACACTATGAATAAGGCCAATTTTGTATTGATGCTTATGCTTTGGCTAGCACCAAGTTTTTTAATCGCTCAAGAGGCGGTTACTATTCAATTAGGTGGAATTTCTCCTTCAGTGTGTAAGCAAATGAATAGTAATAATGATCGCGTAAGTTGGTTTTATATTCCTGGAAGTGATAAATTGGGATTTAATCTTCAAGTTGAGCTAACGAATACAGGTGTACGAAATGGAGATAGAGGACGTTTTGGAATACAGGCAAATCCTGATATCGAAGGAAATTATCGTTTTAACGATAAAGTTGACGTTAGGTTACGAAGACTTGATAAGAACAAGCCGATTACCATTCGAATTGAACTTGAAACTTCACTTGGAAATGAAGTCTTTGCAATAGTTGAACGCACTTTTGACAAGGTTAGCGAACCAATTATACTTGATAGGTATATGTGGCGTGCAACTAACAACAAAATTAATCCAGAAAGAAAACTATGCTTAGCGTTTTCCTCCTTTATCGAGAATAAGGGATTAAACAAAAAAGTTACTGATAATGAGGGATTTATTAAATTTAGCATAAATGATGTTCAAGTATTTTTAAAACAAGGTGAGAAAGAAGAGTGGAAAAAAATTAACGAATCATTGAGTGGCGTAACAACAAATGGAACTAGTGTTAGACTAAATAATAAAATGCCAGATTGGATTAATCCATCTAAAAAGCTATGGGTTCGATTTAGTGTGATGACTCCTAAAGGCAATTTCATTTGGGGAGAATACGAAGTTGAACCAAATGAGTATCGCAAAGAGTTTAGAGCAACAAATTATTCAGGTGCTGCATTCGATCTAAATGCTACGATTAAATAAACTTTCCCAAAGTTTTTTCACAGATAAATCGAGTAGATAATAGAAAAAATTGGAAGCAGTTTTTTGAACTACTTGCTATTGTAAACTAAGAATTTTACAATAGATGAAAGGTGACAATATATTAATTCTCTAATGTTTGATAAATCATATCAAACATTTCATTGGTTATTGAAAAGGGTTATCTCAATTTATAGCTTTTTATAATGTGATGTATTTTCAAGAAGAAGAGACTTTTCCATTCATTTAATATTCTCATAGAAGAGCCAGTGCACAAACACTGGCTTTTCTATGGCGATGCCGCCGCACCATTCTCCCTGCCGGAATCAATTAGGGGACATTGTCCTTTATCTGATGAATTTCAGCACCTGCCCGTCTTTCAATTTTATTCCGTACAAGCCTTTCGACAGATGCGAGAAGTTGAGCAATTGTGGTTCTGCAATTATTCGTCCTTGTTCGAGAATTCGTCCTTGCATATCCAGTAACTGCCAGTTTTGAGAGTTGGTGTTTTTAAGATATACCAATCCATCTGGGGAGGGTTGCGGATATAGCACTGGTGGGTTTTCCGATAATGATTGGCTACCCAAAACAAACACCGAAATATTGCGGCATTCTGTACGTGTGGTACAAGCTGTAGTAACTGTAAGGCAAACGTTGTAAGTTCCTTGCTGGCTGTAAGTGTAAGAGGGATTGGTCTGGTTGGAAGTTCCGCCATCTCCGAAAATCCAGGAATATGTACCAGTTGAAGACTGATTGCTTAATTGAATGCTAAGGCCGTTGACGGTATTGGTAAATGCTGCGCTATCGAAGCGAGCGGGTTCACTTACTGTTAGCACTTGTGACCAACTCTGTCCGCCTGCATCCGATACATTTACTGTAACAGGGCCTGCAGTAAGGTTACGGACACTCTGCCCCACAATCGTTCCACTGCTTGCAGTAATGTTGTAAGAGAGCGTTCCGCCGCTGATGGTAAGGTTAATACGGCCAGTAGATGCACCTTTGCACGCTACATCAATTATGCTAGGTGCTACCACTAAGGCTTGAGGAGCGACAACCGTAACGCTGTTACAAAAGGTGTCAGTGAGGCAGTTAGTGGTAACCCTTAAGCAAACGGTATAAGTTCCTGCTGCGGTGTATGCCATGGTTGGGTTGATGCTGGTGCTGGTTTGCCCGTTTCCAAATTCCCAGAAGTAGCTGCCCTGGCTTGATAAGTTAGAAAACTGTACTTGAAGGTTGTTAGTTAGGAAAATGTAACGCGCACTGTCGAAGCGGGCGGGTTGAGTTACAGTTATCTGTCCGTTCCAGGTTTGTCCTCCGCCATCGCTAACGGAAATCGCCCAATTTCCGGCAGGGACATTTAGTATTTGATTGCCACTAACATTTCCAACCGGACTGGTAATAGTATAAGGTGCAGCTCCGCCGGAGAAGCTAAGCGTAATTCGCCCGGACGATGCACCACGGCACGTTACATTGACAACAGAAGAGGTAACATTTAATGTCTGCACAGGTGTTCCAATTCCATAAGAAACAAGAACCATCTCGTATAAGTCTTGATTTATAAATTGTTGAGAGGTTTCGCCAACTACCCACATCCAGTCATTCTGCAAAGCCATTCCTCTGCCCCAATCGCGGGTGTCGTTAGTGGTAAAGCCCGTCCAAGCTGCGGTCCAAGCAATGTTGCCAATATTGGTAGAGTCAATTTTTACAGAAAGAAAATTTTGGTTGATAGTAGAACCGAGGGTTTCGGTTCCAGCACCGTAGAAGCTGCCACCGTTACTAAGACCAAAATCGAAGAGTTGTCGGTCTGTACCGGGATTTGGAGTACGGAACCATATAACCTGTGCTGTTGCCGCGTTGATTTTCGATACGATCCAATTTTGGTTAAAGCTGTTAGCAGTATTACCAAGGACAAAAAGGTTACCTGCCTGATCCAGGCGGCAGCGTGTCATGGCTTCGGTACGGTTTGTTTGGTTGAGGCGCACTAACCAAGAGCGGTTGAGGTTACTGTCGAAACGCATTGCAATACCTTGCGGGCCATTAACTCCAACGGCAAAAACAATTCCTTGCGCATTTACTGCTACATCGTTGAACTGGTCTGCAACATTAAGAGAATCATAAGTAACTGTATCAGAGAGCGAACCGGAAGCATTGTACTGCCAGAGAGCAGCCTTAGCGCTGTTGGCAGCTTGTGTTCGGCGCTGTCCGGCTACCACCAACTCACCTGATGGAGTGAGAGCACCACGACTGAAGATATGTTGTTCTGCTAAATTGGACGAATCGGAAAGACTGTAATAAAGTAAGGCACCGGAAGTCCTGTCTAAGGAAGCGGTAAACCCTCGTGAATTGCCGAGGTATTGACCCTGCCCAACGACCCTAAGTTGGTTGTTTGAAGCAGGAATCAATTGGTTTAGCCATTCATTTGCGCCCGGATTTCCATTCAGTGCTCTAAACCAAAGCATCTGTCCGGTACTGTCGAAGCTGGCTATCGCAGTATTATAATTCGTTTTCGTGTTGAGAGAGTCGAAGACTAAACCGACAAAGAAACTTCCATCAGCATTTACATGAAGTGCAGTGACAGAATCGTTGCGGTGAGAGGCAGTGGAAAAGTTTCGCTGGCGAAGCCTTTGACCATTCGGGCTGAACTTAACAAAGAAGAGGTCGGTTCCGGATTGCATCAGCCTGTCTGTGATACCGGCGACCCAGGTGTTTCCCAAGCCATCTGCTCCCACAAACCTTGCGGTGGTAATGGATTTGGATATACCGTTATAACGGCGTGAAAAAAGGATGTTGCCATTCGTATCAACCCGAAGCAAAGTTGCGTCTTCATTGAAATAGGCCGTGTCAGCACTGAATCCCGCAACAGTAAGAGTGTCGCCGGGGCCAGACATAATTGCAAACCCCATCTCCACATTTCCAGGCGAAGGAGCGAAGGTGGTTGTCCATACGGAGTCTCCATTGGGCCGTAGTTTGATGATGCCAAGGTCGTCGTCGCCATTGTTTCCGAACCAGTTAGGGCCGGGGTTTACAAGCCTTCCGGTTGCATAGATGTTTCCTTGGCTGTCGTGAGTAACGCCAAAGCAAACGTTGTAAGCTGGCAAAGGGACTAATCCGGTCATTCGTCGAGTGAACGTTACGGCTCCGTTAGCAGCAAACGCCGAAACTACCCATCGGTTAAAATCGTGACCCGCAATAACTAAACGCCCTTGCGCATCCACCGACATAGCAGAGAATTCATCGTCGCGTGCGAAACTGAGGGAATCGGAGGGGGTAGAAGTCCAAAGGAGCTGGCCTGCACTGCTAAAGCGTGCAGCGAGGAAACTCCTGCTCGACGTGCTCGATTGCCCGTCAATTAAACCACCTACCAACCAGTCGCCGTTAGGAGCGCTTAATACTTTTATTCCACGTTCATTTTTATTGGAAATATTGACCGTATCCTCCCATTGTATGGCAGCAGTTGCTCCTCCTGAGTACAATCGAAGAAAGAGGTCATTTTTGTTAGTTACTCCCTGATAACGATATCCTGTTACCGCTACTGCATTACCGGGAGCAGCTACAATGTCGAGGGCTTCATCTGTTCCATTAGCTGAGCCGTTGACTAAGTCAGTCCAAGTAAGGCTTCCACTAAAACTGTATCGCATTACCATCCAGTCGCGGGTTCCACCCAAACTGCGAGCATAACCGACTACATAAACAAATCCATTAGCCGTGGCAGCCACACCGTTAGCGTAACTTTCTTGAGCAGTGGTATTTCTTTGCACCCAAAGTTCTTGGCCATTGGCACTGATTCTTGCTACTACCGCTTGTTTGAGACCAGTTGGGCCGAGGGTTATTCCGCAAACAAACACATCGCCTGTTGGCGAAACCGTTAGCCCGGTTAATTCATCATCGAAATCCCTAGGGCCATTGTACGACCACGTCCAGGAAGTGTCGCCATTGGGACGATAACACACCACCAACATATCCTCGTACCCAACGGGCGAAAGTGTGGTTTTTCCTGCTGCCAGAATCCTTCCATCGGGCATCCTTTTCACAAATTTGAATCGATCTGACAAACCAGCCTGAGGGGCATAACGGGTTACCCAGCGAGTGGTTTGTGCCTGAGTTTGGAGAGTGAAAAGTAGAAAAAGGATGAAAATGAGGTTACGCATGGCAAAAGCTTTAGCGCAAAATAAGCAGAGGTTTCAAAGGAGAAGTTGATTAAATAGGGGTTTAACTTATTGACCTAAAATATCTTTGGTGAATACTCCTTTGCCCTCTTTCTTCCATGCGACAGTTTGTAAGGAATGTAAGTCAGGATAGGAGTTAGTAGTTTTTACTTCACCTTTCATGAAAAAATCTTTCTTATTCAGCCAGTTGCTCGTGCATCCGCTTTTCTTCAAACTTCCTCCAGAATACAAACACTAGGGGAGCAGCAACTCCCGATAGGAACAGTTTCCGACTTGTCCCTTTTAGTGCGGTGCGTTTAATTTCACCATCAGATTCTTCATTTTGCTTGTTGGTTCGGCCTCAATAACATCAACTGTGTTTGTAATTTTATTTATTATCTCCCCATCTACTATCTTTTTTGACTCATCAATAAATCTCCTTATCGATACTTCTATTTTCGGTTCAATGTGCTTAGAAATCACTAACGCCATGAAACAGATACGTATATGCAATTTTATCGGTTCTTCTTTGAAGTGAAAAATGCGTCTTGTTTCTAAATCACTTTTTGACAATCTGAATGCTTGTTCTACTTTATATAGTTCATGATAACCTTGAATAATAACAGCTCTTCTAGCGTCTCGTTTGTATGAGCCGAACCAATATGGTGCTATACCATTCTTTTATTCTGGTGATAATGTACTACTTGAACTGCTTTGGCTTCTGATGCTGTTTTTACAACCCTTGCTTTCATGCCCAAATACTCCTTAGTGCGGTAAAAACACAACTTTAGATTTGCATAATACAGATTATCATAGTGTTAGCTCCTCACTAAATTTCAAAGGGACAAGTCGATAGCAAAGGCTACTTAGTGTTTTGCCGACAGTGGGGAAGTGCCACAGATTTCACCCTTACTTTCTCGTTCGAGTTAAAGGGGAAGACCACTGGGCAGCAAGTGCGTTATTTCCAAAGTGGTCATTAGGTGTTATGCCATGGGTTGGATGCGGTGCCTGTAGTTACCCGAACTTGGGAAAATACTAGCCTTCAGGAAACCGTGTATTTTCCGGTAAAAAAAGGATAGTATGTTTACAACGGTGGACGTTTATAGACGGAGAACAAGCAACTTCATCATTTCAGCGCTCCATTGGGGCACCCTGAAACCGGAAAAACGGATGCTGTCTAGCTTCAACCTATAGCAAGGACGATCTTAAAACAAGTAAGTTTTCCCTTCAAGTGTCCCCAATAACCTTTATTTTTTGCTCGTAAACCCTTTTTAACAACCTACAAGATTTCTATGTCTGTCACTTCACCCATGTTTCGCCTCTGTTTTACCTTGTATTTAGGGCTTCAGTTGTTTCATTCTCAGGCTCAAATCAATCGTGTTGAGCCACCTAATTGGTGGGTTGGCATGAAGAAGCCGGAGGTTCAGTTGCTCATTCATGGAAAGCAAATAGCAGAAACCACCCCTGCGGTCCGCTATCCGGGCGTAACGCTGGTTAAGGCAACGCGTGGCGAAAGCGACAATTACTTGTTTCTCGACTTGAAGATTGCTCCAACTGCTAAGCCGGGAATGGTAGAACTGGTATTTTCGCGGATAGGAGCTGTGCCCTTGCGGTACCGCTATGAACTTAAACGACGCGAGCAGAAGCCTACCGATTTTGTGGGTTTCGATGCTGCAGATGCTATTTGTCTAATAGTGCCGGATCGTTTTGCCAATGGCGACTCTTCCAACGATGTGGTTGAAGGGATGAGGGAAGCCAAGGTTGACCGAAGTTTTCCCGGTGGAAGGCATGGGGGCGATTTACAAGGAATCATTCAGCACTTGGACTATTTGCAAAAAGTAGGATACACTGCTATTTGGCCAACCCCGATGCTGGAGAACAATATGCCGGGATATTCCTACCATGGTTATGCCATTACGGATCATTACCGTGTTGACCCGCGCTATGGAATTTTGGAAACCTACAAGGCGCTTTCAAAAGCAATGAAACAGCGGGGGATGAAATTGATTTTTGACGAAGTGCTCAATCACACCGGAAGTCATTATTGGTGGATGAGCGACTTGCCTTTCGCCAATTGGCTCAACCTTCCGGAAACTAAAACGCTCTCGAACCACCGCCGCACGGTTAATCAAGATTTATATGCCTCTCAATACGATAAAAGTCAATGGAATGAAGGGTGGTTTGACCTTTCTATGCCTGATTTAAATGGTCGCAATCCATTCCTTGCCAATTACCTTATTCAAAATACTATATGGTGGATTGAAACACTGTTGTTAGGCGGTGTTAGGCAAGACACTTATGGGTACAGCGACAAAATGTTGCTGAGAAACTGGAGTTGCAGGATTATGGAAGAATATCCACGATTCAGCCTCGTGGGTGAAGAGTGGAGCACCAATCCTTTGATCACTTCTTACTGGCAAAAAGGTAAAGTCAACCACGACGGCTATCAAAGTTGCCTGAATACGGTGATGGATTTTCCATTACAAGCGGCTTTGGTGCAGTCGTTGAATGGGGAGGAGAGCGAGTCTTACAATCCGGCTTTCACCAAACTCTATGAAGCCATCGCCAATGATTTTGTTTACCCCAACCCCCGACAGTTGTTGGTGATGGGCGATAATCATGATATGAACCGGCTGTTTATGCAGTTGAAGCAGAATGTTTCGCGGTTTAAAATGGCATTAACCTATTTATTCACCACGCGAGGAATCCCCCAAGTGCTTTATGGAAGCGAAATACTCATGGACAATTCTCCCCATCATAAAAACGATGGCATCATCCGCTCCGACCTTCCCGGTGGATGGGCTGGGGACACAGTCAATGTTTTCAACAAGCAAGGGTTAAGTACCACGTCCAGAGAGGTACAAGAGTACTTCACCCGGTTGTTGAATTGGAGAAAGAAAAACCCTGTAATTGCGAAAGGCCAATTGATGCATTTTGCGCCGTTTGATGGAGTTTATGTGTTTTTCAGGTACAATAAGCAACAAACCATCATGGTGATTATGAACTCCAATACGAAGGAGTACCAGTTGGATACCGGAAGGTTTGCAGAAATTATGGGAAAAGCGAAGTCGGCCACACAAGTGATGGATGGCGCAATTCTGCAAGACTTGAATAGAATAAATGTGCCTGCACAATCGGCTATGGTGCTTGAATTAGCAGATTGAAAAAGCCGGCAATGGCAAAGCTTTTTGATTGTCCCGATGCGGAAGTCAGAAGCGAAAAAGAACTACGCCTGTAGAACAAATACATGGGTTTGTTTTACAGGCAAATCCTAACATGGGGCATCCGGACGCGGGTGCCCTTTTTTTGTGGGAAAAATCCGATAGCATAAAGCTGTTGAAAAGTGAATCACAATTCCTTTAATCGCGATGTTACCTTTGAGACAAATCGCTACTATGAAATTACCTTTAACCTTATGCTTGTTGGTCTTGTCCCTTTTAGTGCGGTGCGTTTAATTTCACCATCAGATTCTTCATTTTGCTTGTTGGTTCGGCCTCAATAACATCAACTGTGTTTGTAATTTTATTTATTATCTCCCCATCTACTATCTTTTTTGCTCATCAATAAATCTCCTTATCGATACTTCTATTTTCGGTTCAATGTGCTTAGAAATCACTAACGCCATGAAACAGATACGTATATGCAATTTTATCGGTTCTTCTTTGAAGTGAAAAATGGGTCTTGTTTCTAAATCACTTTTTGACAATCTGAATGCTTGTTCTACTTTATAGAGTTCATGATAACCTTGAATAATAACAGCTCTTCTAGCGTCTCGTTTGTATGAGCCGAACCAATATGGTGCTATACCATTCTTTTATTCTGGTGATAACGTACTACCTGAACTGCTTTGGCTCCTGATGCTGTTTTTACAACCCTTGCTTTCATGCCCAAATACACCTTAGTGCTGTAAAAACACAACTTTAGACTTGCATAATACAGATTATCAAAATGTTAGCTCCGCTCTTAATTTTAAGGGGACAAGTCGGGAGGATTCCTGATCTCGAAGGGTGTTCTGAATGATTGACCTTTGTAAGGTTGCGGATGCAACGCGCCGGCTTTGTCCTTTAATTTGATTTCCTACAATGAGTCATCTTTCGTAATAAGGAATAGCTACTCTCGTTTTAAGCGTCCACTTACTTTTTAAATCATACGTTTTATAACTTGATAGCCAAAGGCCCAAAAGGCCTATTCCAACACCGATTAAACCCATGGACGCTTGTTGAAGCATCATTTCTACTCCGTAATTGACTAGTTGAATAGGCGACGTAACAAATACAATTGCTCCTAGCATCCCTATCCAGGGCAGACCTCCAACTAAATGATGGTGGTTATTTCGGCGAACCTCAAGAGTGGTTATATCAGAGAATTTGACTTCAAATAGGGTGTCTTTGTATATATAATCGTAATAGTGGCCCACTACTTTCGGCCCAAAAGGTCTGTTTTTATAGTCATATTTTACTTTAACCGAATCAATTAACTTAGTCATATTAATAATTATTGAACTGTCATTAAATGAATGGTATTCATACGTATACATATATTCGGAATTAATAGTTTTTATAATCATATCAGTATTAATATTGAAATCAACATCTCTATCCTTGCTTTCGATGAATAGTTCTCTTTTTATTTGGCAAGAGCTATTTATTGGAATCAAGTAAATGCCAATAAAGCATAATCTTAAAATTGCTCTATTAAAGCAAATGAAGGCATATTTTTGATGCAACTGCTGCTTGATTTGTACGTAATTTTCTTTTTTCATTCCTTTTGTATTATGTTTATAAAGGGTAGTTGAAAAATTTATTGCCCAACAAGCCTATTTTTCTATTTCATTTTTTTACGTAGTAAGTGTTTAAGACTTCACTCTCAAATTCTTCTACCCGATTTTCCGCCCCTTCTACGCAGTTAGTTTTTTAATGTTTTCCGGTGAATGTCGTTGGCTCCAAAGCATGTACTGTGCTCCTTTGTTTACTAAAGCTGATAAGTAGTCTTCGCTCACTTCACGGTCGATGTCGTTTATAATCGCTAATCCGATTACCTCTTTTTGAGTCTGCTGCTCGCGTATTTTTTTAATGTCATCCCAAGTGAATAAAAAGTGTGGCAAATTCATTTTATTCACAGAGTTAAAAGACTTAATCACGATTTCCGAAGTTTTATAGGCTATTTGAAAATCGAAGGTAAACTCAAGTCCAGAACTTCCTTTGGAAATAAAATAAGGCGTATAAATCAGTTCTTGCTCCTCTAAATAGACTTTAACGTCCTCTCTAAATACCGTTGCAACAGTAGGTTTGGATAAGTAGTACATATCCGAGGTTTCCGAAATTGCAGAAATGAGATTTAATTTTTTCTGTGGAAAATCTCTTTCCGTGGCCTCAGTAATTAGTTCCTCATTGTTTATTCTCACACCATAATTCAGCAAGATCTTATCAAGAAGTTCTTTTCTCTTAGGAGATCTTTTAATTTCTAAGCCACTTAATTCTAAATCTCTAAGTGTATTGCCATCATCTGAAAGAATAATTTTACCCCCATCTTTTCTAGCATAAAGGTCAATATTGTCATTGAAAAGGCCAATAAACGGAGTGCTTATTTCAATCCAATCTGTGTTGGTACTTGCTGTTACTAAAGTTTTTTCTTTCAAAAAAGCGTAATAGTCATCCATTAAATTATTAATCCAAGTCATATTAATTGCATTTGGTAGTTAAACGTGATTCTCGTTTTGAGGTTGATTTTTTTAAAGAAAGCATAAAGTACTCGCGAGTAATCCTCTCTTCCGTTTAGTTTGGTTACACTGAATTTGTCAATTTCTAAAGGAATAGCCCATGCTAATGGTTTATAACCATTCACTACATAATGAATATGGCCTTCGTAATTATCTAGCCATTGACCAGCGAATGGTCTAAATTTTTCAGGTAACGAAGGCAAAACTTCAGATGGGTTTATATGCCGACCATTGTAATCTATACGTATTATTCCGTTCTGGGTACCATTATCTTGGTGATGAAGACTTATCTTCAAAGACTTCTTTCCACTTTCTTTGATGTCTATCAATAAGTTTTGGTCTAAATCTTCTGGTGTGCTTATAGGTAACCTAAAGCTCATTGGAAATTGAATGTCTAAAGTATAGTTATTCATTAATTCTCCCCCATCAACTAAGTATTTATCAAGTTGAAGAAGGTGTTCCGCTAATTCTACTGTCATCATAATTGTAGTTTTTTAAGGGTGTTTTTTACAACACATTTTAGATTTTATGATAAAAGCAAGGCGAATAGGTCTCCTTATCATTCCGGTCTGATTTGTTGACTTCTATGAGATTAGTTCTGCTAGAGTATGGCATGGGTTAGTACAATTTGGATTGGGGAATAAGAAGTGACTTGATACTCTGAGGCAGGTCATGTTTCACACCATTTGGACTATGTACCATTTGCTGCTTTGTTTATTTGTTTACACTAAGCTATCTATATTTCATTTTCTAATCAAATGGCTTCCAGTATTTTCACAGTTGAAAGTAGTCAATCGACGGACAGGCTAAGTGCTGATAAGTAGCCTATTTTAGTCATTCTTCATCCACTTTTGGTCAATTGTTGAGTGTTTAGCTCAAGTGAAATTTCCTATATACAAAGATGCTGCTCTGCTTTTATTTTCGACGAACTTAAGCCTGATAGAATTTTCCGTTAGCCAAAAGTTCCCCTTTGCTTTCCTCCTAGTATTAGCCGGATAAATCTTAAATCGTCTCAGACAAAAGCAAGCATGATTGGGACGAGTGCAAGTACGCCTCGGATAATAGTAAGTATGATTGGGGCAAGCGTAAGTACGTCTCAGACGAAAGCAAGCATGACTGGGACAAGTGTTTCACATGTTACGATTGAATCGCAAACACTTCTTTTTCGATTTGGATCTACAGCATCAATTTTGCCATTTCGATAGAACCCGGCATATAGATGAAAGTCCTTACTCCATCTGATTCGTCAGAAGTGTTTGCCGTGACCGGGTTTTCTTTTTCAAGGTCTTCTTTATTAGTAGGGTAAGCACAAGCAGAAGAAGCATTCAGAAGAATAGAACGAATGTTTCAAACAAGGGCTTCAATCCTCATTTTTACAAAGCTTTTCTTGCTTTAGAATGGTACTTTATTGCAGTCTGAAAGCCTACAGGCGTATAGAGAAGCAACTAAATAAACAGGTGTGTACAACTGGGGGCGAAGTGTGAAAAACTCAGTTAAAACAAGACCTACTTTTGTCCTATGGAAATTACAAACTTCAACGTCCCTGCGTGTTTTTGGGAAGCTTACTTCAATCTAGTTGTTGATTGTGTTAAAGAAAGCAGCAACGAATCAGGCTTGAAAGATTTTAACTTGTTAAATGTTAAATCTGAAATTAAAACCTTTCGTTTTGCCTATAACGAAGAGCCATTTCAAAGTGTAGGTTGTCTAGATTCATCTTTTGATTTAATAGTCAAAGGAAAGGTCTTAGTTGTTTCAATGTCTGCTTGTCGAGAAAGTATGCCTTTTTCAGATTACTTTTTTACTACACCTCATTTGATAAGAAATGCCTTAAGCCAAGCAAAAGACAATACCAAGTATGTTGATGTTTGTGGGAATAAGGTTTGTAATACATTCGATACAAATTCAAAAGCTTGCTTTAGCAAAGCTTTTCTAAATGCTATTTTATCTCGTATAGAATCTATTAATCCTGATTTTAGGCTCAATGATACAGACTGGAGAAAGTGGGATTTTAAAAGTTGTAGTTCATGATTTAATCTTTTGCATTTTCAACATTAGCTAGTTTCATGCCCCGACTAACCCTTGGGGCTTTGTCCTAACTGGTACAGGAAAGGCTGTCTAATTAAAGTCAACCAGTTCAAGGTCTCTCCTCGGATTGTTGCCTATTGGTAATTATTTTTGCGATTGTCCATATCCATTTTTATTTTTTGCCTTTTTCTCAATGATTTTCAAACCTTCTAAGTAGCTCTTTTCTGCTTCACTAAGTGTTTTAGCCTGATATTTTTTGTATTCGTTAGTCGCTTTTTCAATGGCTTTTTCGTGGCTAATGCTTCCAGCATTTTGTAATAAGTTTTCTCCACTCATGGTTAAGATTTGGTCTAAATGTTTTGCCCAATCTTCCATAGTCATTGTTTCCTCACGTTCAGCTTTTCGTTCGGCAAAATCTAAGTAACCGGAAACTATTTGCCCTAATGCTCGCAGTTCTTTTTCGTTTAAATAGTTTTTAGCAATCACTACATCTTTTAAATGGGGCCGGCTGCCTTGAAATGTCATCAATCCCATAAATTCTTTTTCTGCATCCGCACGGTTATAGATCAATTCTGCTGCGGTTTGTCCGTGAACCGCGAAGTGAATTTTGTTTTGGACTTTTTTAAAGAACTCAATCGACACATCGGCCTGTGGGTCATAATCAATACTTGTAGCGTAGATATCTAAAACCTGTCGATAAAATACTTTTTCAGATGTCCGAATATCTCTGATACGTTGCAACAGTTCTTTCCAATAACCGCCACCGCCCAAGTTTTTCAGGCGTTCATCGTCCATTGTAAAGCCTTTGCGTATGTATTCGTTAAGTCGTTTGGTTGCCCATTGGCGAAACTGTGTGCCACGTAAAGATTTTACCCGATAACCTACAGAAATAATAACATCGAGATTATAAAAGCCCACTTCATAGTTTTTGCCATCTGCGGCAGTTATCCGGAATTTCCGGACAACTGAATTTTCTTCTAATTCCCCTTCTTTAAATACGTTTCTGATATGCTCGGAAATGGTTCTTTTATCCTTGGCAAATAACAGTGCCATTTGGTCTTGCGTAAGCCAAACCGTTTCTTCTTCTAAACGCACCTCTACTGATACGTTTTCGTCTTCGGTTTTGAAGATGATAAATGAGGAACTGAGCTCAGTTTTTTTATTCCTTTTCATTCGCTTTCAATCTTTTTCATTAAAATAAATGGCTACACGCAGTTTGCTGATGCTGTTTATGGTTACTGTTTAAAGTCCCATCCATCCACAGAGCCACGCACATCGTTGGCTATTTTCCAAATCTTGGCTTGTAATTCTTGTCGTTGTGCTATGTTAGTCATTTTGCTCTTTCATTAATTCTTGTGATTCTTATTCTTTAATGTCGGTGCGGCTTGGCGCGATGGGATGCTTTTGTAAAAATTCATGCTGCGTTGCTTTCCCTCGGGCTAAATTAAACACGTACGCTGTTTTCCGGTCGGGGTATGGTGCAATTTTGACCTGATTGCAAATTAACACAATGATTCCCGTAGTGGCGACCCAATGTAGTCGCCCAAATATAGGGTGAATGAAACCTAGAACGACCGGAATGAAAGCTAGAACGATTGGGATGAAGGCTAGAACGATTGGAACGAAGGCTAGAACGATTGGGATGAAAGCTAGAACGATTGGGATGAAGGCTAGAACGATTGGGATGAAGGCTAGAATGACCGGGATGAAAGCTAGAACGATTGGAACGATGGCTAGAACGATTGGGATGAAGGCTAGAACGACCGGAACGAAGGCTAGAACGACCGGAACAAATCCTAGAACGATTGGTATGAAGGCTAGAACGACCGGAACGAATCCTAGAACGACCGGAACAAATCCTAGAACGATTGGAACAAATCCTAGCACGCCCGGAACGAAGGTTAGAACGACTGGGATTGTGGCTAAAATGAATTAGGCTATGTTTAGAGTAATTGGGTCGAGCGCAAGTACGCCTCACCGCAAGTTTCACTTGGCTCTTGTTGGTGCCTACCTGAATACTTAGGGCCAAGTAAGCAGGGCCAAAAAGTTCAGCCTAAACCTCCATTAGCCGCCTAACCTTTCGCCTTTTTACCCACCCTCTCAACCGGCAATAGGAGGAGGGCGCTGGTTGAAGGGAATCATGGGTTGAAGTAGAATGATCAAGGTGGAATGCTATGATAAAAGCGTTGAATTCGTAAAGACGCACGGCCTTGCGTCCCTGCTACAGTGTGCCTCTGCTGCTATTGAACACGGAGTAAATATTAAAATTTGATTAAGAGAAAGTCTGGAAAACGTATAAGATAAAAAAAGAGTATGCTTAGTTCAATTGTAAAAAATGCCCTTTGAAAGAATTATGCCGTCATTTTAAGCATTTTGAAACATTAAATTTTATTCTTAAAAAATGTTTATTTTTTTTTGCAGCAAATACTAATATGAGAAAATTTCGCCGCCATTTAACCTTGTTTAGTCTGTTGTTTTTGTTGACCGGATGGTTGCAGACAATGGCTCAAACCCCAACGGTTGTTAAAAACGATGGGTTTCCTAACGCGATTTCAGGTGCAGGTGTGGCTTGGGGTGCTTCTAAGTACGTGGCCACCACCACTAATGGCATCATTTCAACTAGCTCTGATGGTTACACTTGGACTCGAACCGCCACATTACCTAACGGTATCAATGCCCTTACATTCGCTTATAACTTGTTTATTGCGGTGGGTGATGATGGATACATCGCCACTTCTCCCGATGGAGTCACGTGGACAATTCGCACATCAGGAACCTTAAACGGTTTATATGCGGCCAAGGTATTAAATGGTAAGCTGCTTGTTGTTGGAATCAATCGCACCATGCTTACCTCTAATGATGCAATAAATTGGAGTACTGTAGCAGTAAACGTAGGAGATGCAACAGACCAAATGCTTTATCTCACTTATGGTAATGGCATGTACATGATTGGGGCCAGGCAAAATGGCTCCGGCAATACACGATTGTATCATTCTACCACCGCCAATTCAAACTCTTGGTCTTTCATCAGTGAATCAACATTTCCCGGTGAAGGCATCAATTCAGTGCAGTGGCTGAACGACAGGTTCTACATCTTCATGTCTGGAGCAGCCGTCTTTACCTCAACTAACGGAACCTCATGGACCAATTCTACTTCATCCATTACCATTACCTATCCGGATAACACCACCAGTAGTTTCGCTACTGGTGCCGGAAATCAAGCATTCAATGGAGTTTATGATGGCACTCGTTACATTATTTATGGATCTTCTAGTTTTCTGGGTTCAAATTCCTATGGGGCGGTATTCGTTTCTACCAACGGGACCAACTTTACCCTCCAACCTAGAGATCACTACATCGTAGTTCAAAAATCAGAGTATTTAAATAGTAAGTTTTTCGTTTTAGGAAATGAGGGACTTGCGGTTTCCGATAATGGATTGAATTATAAAATTCAAGGCGGTGGTTATCAAGCAATAGTTGATAACGGCACTAGCCGAATCATCGCCGGACAATCGTCTAATCAGCAAGGTGCGGTATTCAGCACTTCGGATATGGTGAATGTCACGAGCAATACCAACTCATTCTATGCACAACTTAACGGTTTGACTTGGTCTGGCTCCCAGTATGTAGCAGTTGGAGCTTCAGGACAAATTGCTACTTCGCCTGACGGAACAACATGGACCTATGGAAATTCCGGTGATGCTGATCAGCTAAGGTCAGTTGCTTTTGGTAATGGGGTTTATGTAGCGGTTGGAAACCAAGGAAAAATCATGCGTTCTACCAATGGTACTTCTTGGACTCAAATAAACAAGGATCCAAGTACCGGCAACAATTTTAATTCGGTTAGATTTCTTAATGGGCGTTTTATAGCGGTAGGCGGAAGTGCTGCGGCAACCGGAACTCCGAGATTAGCGTATTCTACCGATGGCTCTTCTTGGACTACCAACTCTCCTACCTTTATTGGCCATTTGCAAGACATCACTTGGGACGGTACACAATACGTGATTATTGGAAGAGAGAACAGCTCAAATGCTGCACAACGACTGTTTTTCAGTTACCGACAATCCGATATCACCGTCAACACCATTTCATCTTTCTCCAATGTACCTGCTTCGAGCACCGGGAATGTGCCCATCGGAAACGCCAGTTTTGGTGCAATTGCCTACAGTTCGGGAAATTATGTAGCAATCCAAAATCAGAACGCGGCACCGAATAATGCCTATGTGCTTTATTCTTCTGATGCCATCAACTGGACGGTTTATGACCCCAACACCACCTCGAGACTCAGAGCTTTGACAGCTTCAGGATCGCGTTTTTCAATTGTTGGGTTGACTTCTTTCTCCATGGAGATGTCGTTTGCTTCTGCATCCACTGCACCTACAGTATCTACTGGTTTGCCCACTACCATCCAAGCTACCACAGCAGCTTTCTCAGGTCAGGTTACCGCCGATGGAGGTGCTACCGTTTCTGCCCGTGGCTTTGTTTACGGAACGACACAAAATCCAACTTTATCCAATACGGTCATCAACTCCGGCAGCGGTACAGGTGCTTTCACTGAATCAGCTTCCGGACTTGCACCAAACACGCTCTATTACGTCAGGGCATTTGCAACCAACTCGGTTGGAACATCTTACGGCAGTCAGCAGTCCTTTACTACGCTTTGTCAGACGTCAACCTCCACTTCTACCATCACTGCTTGCGGCAGTTATGCTTGGAATGGCACCACTTACACCACTTCCGGTACTTATACTAGTACGTTTACAGGAGGAAATTCCATAGGCTGCGATTCTACCGCAACCTTAAACCTAACTATTACCTCGCCCCTAACCCCTTCTGTTAGTTTGGTACCAAGTCAAACCAGCATTTGTGCGGGCGCATCAGTAACCTTTACTGCTTCGGCTATCAATGGTGGTTCTTCACCACTTTATGATTTTAGGCTGAATAACGTAAGCGTTCAAAATAGCAGTACTGCTACTTATACCAGTTCTACCCTCGCCAATAACGATGTAGTATCAGTAGTACTTACTGCAAATAATACTTGCCAAACTACGTCAACGGCTACTTCTTCGGATGTTACAATTTCCGTTAATCCAACAGTTACTCCTTCGGTAACGATTGCTGCTAACCCAGGAAACACGATTACTTCCGGTACTTCCGTAACCTTTACCGCTACACCAACGAACGGTGGAACCACCCCAACGTATCAGTGGAAGAAAAACAACATCAACACAGGAACTAACAGCGTAACCTATACCGACAATTCCCTCGCGAACGGCGATGTGATTACGGTTGAGCTTACGAGCAACGCACAGTGCGCCAATCCTACCACTGCTACAAGCAGCGGAATCACGATGACGGTCAACGCTAACTGCGTAACGCCAATTTCATACTTAGTCACCGGCGGTGGTGCTTACTGCTCCGGACAAAGTGGAGTGGCGGTAGGTTTAGCGAACTCTGAGACAGGCGTTAGTTACCAGTTGCGCTTGGGCGGCACCGACGTAGGCACTTCGGTAAACGGAACCGGTTCGGCTATCAGCTTCGGTAACCAAACGGCAGCCGGAACCTATACCGTATTGGCGACCCGCACCACAGGCGGCTGTACCGCACCGATGGGAGACGATGCAGTAGTAACCGTTAATCCAACAGTTACTCCTTCGGTCACCATAGCGGCGAACCCCGGCAGTACAATTACATCCGGTACTTCCGTAACCTTCACGGCTACTCCAACGAACGGTGGCACCACGCCAACGTATCAATGGAAGAAAAACAACATCAACGTAGGAACTAACAGCGTAACTTATTCCGACAATTCCCTCGCGAACGGCGATGTAATTACGGTAGAGCTTACGAGCAACGCACTTTGTGCCAATCCTACCACTGCTTCAAGCAGCGGAATCACGATGACGGTCAACGCTAACTGCGTAACGCCAACCTCATACTTAGTTACCGGCGGTGGTGCTTACTGCTCCGGACAAAGTGGAGTAGTGGTAGGCTTAGCGAACTCTGAGACTGGTGTTAGTTACCAGTTGCGCTTGAGCGGCACCGACGTAGGAACTGCGGTCAGCGGAACCGGTTCGGCCATCAGCTTCGGTAACCAAACGGCAGCCGGAACCTATACCGTATTGGCGACCCGCACCACAGGCGGCTGTACCGCACCGATGGGAGACGATGCAGTGGTAACGGTTACTCCAACAGTTACTCCTTCGGTCAACATAGCGGCTAACCCCGGCAGTACAATTACATCCGGTACTTCCGTAACCTTCACGGCTACTCCAACGAACGGTGGAACCACGCCAACGTATCAGTGGAAGAAAAACAACA
>CALSBM010000012.1:0-52668 GCA_943373175.1 Chitinophaga pinensis
TATGGGGACAAGCTTACACATCCACGTACTCGCATTTACACACAAAAATGTTTTTCTGAATGACCTCGGAAAACTTGTTTTAAGCAAGGAAGAGGTTTTTCAGCGATTGAATACTTTACGCTCAGAACCTACTCTGGGAGTTCACGAAATCTTTTACCTATCAACTTGCAATCGGGTAGAGTTTGTTTTCGCAACAGACCACCTCTTCCAAAAAGAAGACGCAAAGAAATTGTTATCAATTTTCTTTTCCGGGTTTAGTGAGTTGCAGATTAAAAGTTTGCTAGAGTTTGCAAACTTTTATCAAGCAGAAGAGGCAGTTGAACACTTATTGATGGTTGCTTCCAGCTTAGATTCAATGGTAGTTGGCGAAAGAGAGATAAGCAGGCAACTGCGACAAGCTTATGAGGAAAGTGCTGAAGCTGGATTTACTGGTGACTACCTTCGGATTTTAATGAAACAAACAGTGAAGACCGCAAAAGAGGTCTTTACGCACACTAGAATTGCTGAAAAGCCTGTTTCAGTTGCCAGTCTCGCAGTTAGAAAACTACTGGATTTTGGTGTAAATCGGAATGAACGAGTTATCCTCGTTGGAGCAGGCGAAACCAACACGTTAATCGCCAAATACTTAGTTAAAGCAGGGTTCACCCATTTTACAGTGTTTAACCGTACCTATCAAAAGGCACTTTCACTCGCAGACGAATTGAATGGGAACGCATTGCCTTTCGAACAACTTCAGAAAAACTGCTCCTTAGATTTTGGAGTCCTCATTTCTTGCACTGGATCTACAGAAGCAGTTGTAACTACTTCTGCATGGAATGCTTTAACTCAAGGTCAGCCGGATAAACAACGTTACATCGTGGATTTAGCTATTCCGAATGACATTGATGAATCTGTTAGTAGCTTGCCAATGGTAAACTGCTTTTCTATTTCTGACTTAAAACTGGAAGTTGAAGCCAATCTTAAATTCCGAGAAAAAGAAATGGCCGAAGCACAAAAAGTTGTGAAACGAGGCCTAAGTGAATACCAGGAAATGAACCGAATACGGCAGGTTGAACGAGCTTTACAAGATTTTCCAGTTAAAGTAAAGGCTATTAAAGAAAAAACAGTTCAGGATGTGTTTTCAAAGGAAATGGCTGCACTGGACGAAAACACTCGGGTTTTGATAGACAAAATGCTTTCTTATATGGAAAAGAAATGCATTAGTGTTCCTATAGTCATTGCTAAAGACATTCTCCTGAAAGAAGAAGTCGAAGCAGTACAATGAGGAAAATAATCATTGGAACAAGAGGAAGCGATTTAGCCCTCTGGCAGGCGCGACACGTTCAAAGTATATTAGCTGAACATGGAATCGGTACAGAAATTAAGATTATTGTAACTAAGGGTGATATAACCCATCACCTTAGTTTCGATAAAATCGAGGGTAAGGGCTTCTTTACTAAAGAATTGGAAGAAGAGCTTATCGCCGGCTCAATCGATCTTGCGGTACATTCTTACAAGGATTTACCAACGCAGTCACCGGAAGGACTAATAATAGCGGCCTTCTCCTCCAGAGAATTGGCAACAGATGCGATTCTTATTCGTCCGGATGCTTTCCTTGATGGCGAATGGTTGTCAATAAAATCAGGAGCAAAAGTTGGAACTTCTTCAGCAAGAAGGAAAATGCAAATCAAAGCATTGCGCCCTGATCTTAGTATGGTGGATTTACGTGGCAATGTACCAACCCGAGTAAACAAGTTGCGGGAAGGGCAATACGATGCCATAGTATTGGCCTCTGCTGGCTTAATTCGCCTTGAGTTGGATTTATCCGGCTTAGAAGTCGTTCACCTCCCTCCTTCTGTGTTTGTGCCTGCTGCTTCGCAGGGAGTTCTTGCGCTGCAGACCAGAGAATCTGACTCCGAACTAATAGTTGCTCTTCAGGAAATGCAGGACAATGTGACTAAAACGGCTACTCAAACTGAGCGTTTGTTGCTGCATCATTTTGTAGGAGGCTGCCACATGCCCTTAGCCATTCATGCTAAACTGAACCCGGATGAAACAATGGATTTACGAATTGCACAAGCAAATCACCCGGATGATTTCCCTAAACGCCTCCATTGGCCATCGCTAAGATTCAATGAACAAAATCTGACGAAGCTCCCTCAACTAGTGAATTCCTGGAATCCACAACCGTTTTTCATTTCTAGAAATTCCGAGGAAGCTCCCTTTTTCTATCGATTTGCCCAACAGTTTCATTTGAATTCATCTTTCACTTCAATGAATCAAATACAATCTGTTGCATTTCATTTGAATGATAGAAACTTCGAGGCGATTGTTTTTAACTCTGAACGTGCTGTTAGCTATTTCTTTGAGCATGAAAGTGCCGAAAACTTTTTGGAAACACTAATCGTCTCATCAGGCGAAGCAACTACCCGAGCCTTAGAGAGGAAAGGGTTAAAGGTTGATTACACGTGTAAAAAGTCTGATTTTTCAACCATCTCCGAGCAACTGAAATCTTTGTTATCGGGTAAAAATTGTTTGATTCCATGTTCTGCTCAAAGTGCAAGAACATTGGCGATTTCCCTATCAGAAATTGCTGACGTTACAGAAATTATTACCTATAAAGCAGAATTTTGTAGTCAGCAAATTCCTGCTTACAAGTGGTATGTATTCACTTCTCCATCTCAAGTAGATGCATTTGCTAAAATCAACAAGTTCCCCGCATACGCCCATTACCTTTGTCTTGGGCCTACAACCGCTTCAAGTCTGTCGAAACATGGTTTGTCCAACATCCATGTTAGCGCTGAAACAACTGAATTGTCTCTGTTAGAACTACTGAATACTTTACAACTACATGATTTCGAGAGAGAAATCCGCTAAGCTTTACCAAGAGTCATTGGGTTATTTTCCGGGTGGAGTAAACTCCCCGGTTCGCGCTTTTAAATCGGTAGGTGGTACACCGCTTTTTATTGAAAAGGGTGACGGAGCCTACATTTGGGACGCTGATGGGCAGCAATACTTGGATTTTTGTTGTTCTTGGGGGCCACTAATTCTCGGGCATAATCACCCAGAAATTAGGGAGAAAGTGATAGCCGCTCTTCACGACGGAACCAGCTTTGGAGCGCCTACAAGAAAGGAGAACGAATTAGCAAGCCTTATTATAAAGAATAATCCTTTTGTAGAAAAAATAAGGTTTGTAAGCTCTGGAACTGAAGCAGTTATGAGTGCAGTTCGGGTTGCAAGGGGTTATACTGGTAGGAATAAAATTCTTAAGTTCGAAGGGTGCTATCATGGTCATGTAGATTATCTCCTGGTTAAAGCCGGATCTGGTTTAGTAACCTTCGGAGAAACCTCTTCGGCTGGAGTTCCGGAATCTTTTGCTTCTGAAACATTAGTAGTAAGTCTTCATGATGAGGCTGCTGTAAAGCAAGCATTTGAGGATCATGGGCATGACATCGCAGCGATACTTATTGAACCAATTCCAGCTAACAACGGCCTATTGTTACAAGACCGCGATTTCTTGTTGTTTCTTCGAGAAATAACCAAGTCGTATGGTTCATTACTAATTTTTGATGAAGTAATAAGCGGATTTCGAGTGCATTTCAATGGAGCAGCCGGATACTATGACATTGCTCCTGATATGGTATGTTACGGAAAAATCATTGGTGGTGGATTGCCTGTGGGATGCTACGGAGCTTCAGCAGCGATAATGTCAAAAGTTTCGCCTGATGGGCCAGTTTATCAGGCTGGAACTTTATCTGGAAATCCTGTTGCAATGTCTGCTGGAATTGCTCAGCTCACCGTATTGTTAAAGCCTGGTTTTTATTCGGAACTCGAAGCCAAAACTCATCGTTTTGTGCACCGTTTACAGGCATTTTTAGATCGTTATTCTTTACCAATGAACGTGTACCATGTTGGTTCTATATTCTGGCTGAATTTTTCACAGCGTCCTGTTGTGAGAACTGCGGCTGAAATTGATCCTGAAAGCATGCGAATTTTTAGAAAAGCTTTCGCTGAAATGCTGAACCGAGGAATTTACTTTGGCCCTTCAGGTTATGAAGTTGGATTTGTTTCGGCTGCACATTCTGAAGCAATGTTAGAAGAAGCTGCAGTACATATTGGTGAAGCACTCAGAATAGCGCATTTAGAATGAAGCAAGCCCGCTGGTTGTACACCTTGATTGCCGTTTATGTTATCGCGGCATTCTCTTGGTGGACATTTCTACTGGTTCGTTATAACAACAAAATTCATTACTTAGAGCAGGGTGCTTTACGTCATCAGGCTGAGTTGGCTCAACAGGAATTAGTGTATCTCGCTCTAATGGGCAGTTTTAACAGCTCAAAAGCACTTTCCTTTAATGCTGGAAAGGTGGTCTTGCGTGCTGATACTTCCTTAGTTAGGCATCATTTATCTAAAGCTTACCCAGACTTACTTCTTCACATTAACCCGGCTAACGAATTCGAGGTTGCGTTTAATTTCAGTGCGAATCCTTCCAAGCTTGAAAAATTGAAGTTCGAAAAACATAAACGTCAATGGATGTTTGTTGGTGAAGCAACTGTTTTTGCCTTCTTACTAAGTTGGGGATTTGTAGTAATATTCAGATCGTATCGCCAAAAAGTTGCACTTGGTCGTCAGCAAAACAATTTTTTAATGTCGGTTACTCATGAGTTGAAAACTCCTCTTGCTTCTGCCCAATTGATGCTGCAAACCTTGCAGCATCGTCAACTGGATGAGGAGCGAAGAAACAAATTGGTTAAGAATGCTCTGATAGATTTAGGTAGGCTTAATAATCTTATGGAGAAAATTCTTATGGCTTCTAAGTTGGATGGTGTACGTGCAGTTACCCATTTTCAGGAGGTAAGTTTTTCAGCTATTTGCCACGAAGTTTTCCTTCGTTTTTGTAACCTGCATAGTTCAGGTTTTCTTTTTAAGGAATCTATTGAAGATGGTGTGTATTTAAAAGGTGATCCGGTAATGCTCGAGTCCTTAGTCTCGAACTTGTTGGAGAATGCTGTTAAATACTCACCAGATGGAGGAGTAATTGAGTTAAAGCTCTATCAAGAGGCTACAGGAGTTACCTTAAACATCAGTGATCAAGGTACAGGCATACCGGAAAGCGAAAGAAGTAGGATATTTGAAAAGTTCTATCGCATTGGAAGTGAAGAAACTCGTACAACTAAAGGTACAGGATTAGGACTTTTTATTGTTTCTGATGTTGTAAAGCAACACAAAGCACGGATTAAGGTGTTATCTAATGAACCTAAGGGAAGTATTTTTGAAATTCAATTTCCATTATGAACGCATTGTATCGCATTCTTTTAGTAGAAGATGAAGAAAATTTGGCTGAAATCATTCGGTTAAACCTCGAATTAGAGGGATATAAGGTAGTATATGCTAAAGATGGAGTTGAAGCACTTCGGATGTTTAAAGAAGAGCGTTTCAATTTGATTTTATTGGATATCATGATGCCGAGAATGACTGGCATTGATGTCTGTGAACGGATTAGGTTAGAGAATGAAGATATTCCCATTTTATTTTTATCTGCGAAAAACTCTGGTGAAGACCGAGTTAGAGGCTTACGGGCAGGTGCACATGATTATCTCACCAAGCCATTCAATCTGGAAGAATTACTGCTAAAGGTTAATATTCTAATCAAAGTAGGGTTAAAGGCAGCCGGTGAGATTGCAAGCTTCAATAACTACCAACTTGGTAACCAGTACATAGATTTTGACACCTTTACCATTAAAAGCCCCGATGGAGAAATTCAGCTTACGAAGAAAGAAGCTCTCCTTCTTAAATTGCTAGTAGAAAAAAAGAATCAAGTTGTTTCCAGAGAAGAAATCCTTGAAAAAGTGTGGGGTTATGATGTATTCCCTTCAACTCGAACCATCGACAACTTCATTCTGGCATTTAGAAAGTACTTCAAAGAGAATCCTAGAGACCCTCGACATTTTCATTCTGTAAGAGGGGTAGGATATAAATTCACCGATGGATAACAAAATTAAAACGGGGGTATTGCTGGTAAATTTGGGTACTCCAGATTCACCTTCAACTTCAGATGTAAGAAAGTATCTTCTTGAATTTCTTCTAGATAAACGTGTTATTGACATTTCATGGTTAGGTCGTCAATTACTTGTTAGAGGAATTATTGCTCCATTTCGAGCCCCTAAATCAGCAAAGTCTTACAAAGAAATCTGGGGGCCTGAAGGTTCACCTTTGCTTCGTTACAGCAGAGAGCTGAGTCAACTTCTTCAAGCGCAGTTAGGAGAAGACTATGTAGTGGCGCTGGCCATGCGATATGGCAACCCTTCCATTGAATCTGCCTGGACTGCACTTCGTAAAAATGCTTTGCAACGGCTTATTGTGGTGCCCTTATTTCCCCAATATGCTTCTGCTTCAACAGGTTCTGTAATAGAAAGGGTAATGGAGGTTGTAGGTGAGGATTTAACGCTCCCTGAGTTAGTTTTCATCCGTGATTTTCATGACCTAAAGGGAATGATTGATGTTTATGCAAAAAATGCTGAAGTTCATTCGCCGAAAACCTATGATCACATCCTTTTTTCCTTTCATGGATTACCGGTTCGGCAATTGATAAAATCCGATTTGAATCATTATTGCCAACAAAAAGAGCATTGTTGTGAAAATTGGGGAGCTCATAACCAGCATTGCTATGGAGCGCAATGTACCCGAACTGCGCATTTAATAGCAGAAAGAATGGGACTTACCAAAGATCGATACAGCATCTGTTATCAATCTAGATTAGGTAAAACGCCTTGGATTCAACCATACACTTCAGATGTAATTGAAAAATTGGCGAAAAAAGGGGCGAAACGATTATTGGTACTTTGTCCTGCTTTTGTTTCCGATTGTTTGGAAACCATTTTTGAAATTGGTGTTGAGTATCAAGAAGAATTTCAACATGCTGGTGGCGAAAAAGTTACTCTCGTTGAAAGCCTGAATGTTCACCCGGATTGGGTAGAATCTTTAGCAGAATTAGTGAAAAATCGAAACAAATCCTACATTTAGGAATGCTCTATAGAGTTTTTCTAATTTACCTGTTTTTTTTCATTTTGGGATGTGGTTCAGCACGCCAAGGTGATATTGAGGAGGAGCAACCGGTATCTGTTGACGACTTAAAAGCTTTTCCGGAGCGTGTTAGAGGGCTTTACCAAAGTGTTGATGATGGAACCCTCATGCGAGTAACTGATCAGGTTATTCGTACTGAGAAACATGTAGTGTATGTACTTACCTCCAAAGATTTAAGTAACCAAAGGCGGTTAGTATTATTGGGAGATAGTTTGTTGGATAGGGAAGTCAAATCTACTCGCCTAATTCGACGGCTTGGTGATTCGATTCTGGTAGATGAAAATTACTACGACACCTTGTTCAGAATTTCAGAATCCAATATTCTCAGACAAGATCGTGGTTACCTGTTTCTGAATTATCAGGTCGATGTTGCAGATTACCGAGTAAAGCTATTATACACCGACAATAGTGGGTTTTTGTGTTTATCTAAACCTCAAAATATGGCCTCAATTGAAACTTTAGAAGAAATTGCCCTACAGGAGCCTCGTTTTGATAGTCTAGGCGTCATGAAATCAGATAATTTCATCTTTGGTCTTAGCCAAATCGATACAGCTCAAGTGATAAATAGAAAAATCTTTAAGCAGAAGTTAAGATTTGTTCGAGTAAATCCTTGAATTACTGACTTTTAAGCTTTAGCCAGGTAATGAATCTATCTAACGCTTTAGCCCGATGGCTTATGTTATTTTTTTCTCTGCCTGTCATTTCAGCAAAACTGATTTTGTATCCATCTGGCACAAATACCGGGTCATATCCGAAGCCTTTGCTTCCACTTCTTTGATAGGCGATTTTTCCACGAACCACTCCTTCAAATGTCGCAATTACTTCTTCCTTTAAAGCCAAAACAAGTACCGTTCTGAATTGGGCTGATCGATCCGAATCTAGTGTTAGTTTTTCCAACAGCAGGTCGATATTGCGATTAGAATCTGACGGTAAACCAGCGAAACGAGCGGAATAAACTCCAGGTGCACCATTAAGTGAATCTACTTCGATTCCGCTATCGTCTGCAAGAACATAATCATCGACTACTGCTGAGATTGTCAGTGCTTTTAATGTGGCATTTTCTTCAAGCGTTTTCCCGGTTTCTTCTATCTCTTTATGGTAATTTATATCCTTCAAGCTGAACATCTCCACTCCAACAGGGGATAAAAGAACACTGATTTCCTCTGTTTTATGCGAGTTATGGGTTGCTAATATTAGTCTCATTTTTTGGTTTGAAAATGAACTTTCATAAGATTCCAAAGCATCCGTTTAGCTACGGTATCTAAATCTAAAGTTTCTGAATCCCACGACCGCAGAAAAGTAATCCCTTCATGAAATAGTGGTTGATCCGGTTTAAGTTTCGGAAACAATGCGGCAGGTGCTAACACGAGTACTTTCCTAAGATGAGGTTGATTTTGGCACAATTGAACCGGGTGTTGGTCATGATCTGCCCAGAAAAGGCAATTATTTCTCTGTAACCCAATGGCAGACAACATTTTATCAACTATTTCGGGAATCTTACCTTGACTCTTTCCCAACCAAACACCTAAAATAGGTTCATCAGAAGTTGTAATAGATGTTAAGGCTGAGGCAGTTGCAGAGTTAACCTTCAATACAGGCTCGACTGCTAATCGAGTTGAACCAGTATTAGGCGAAGATGAAACGGAAGAGGTTACTTCCTTGGACGAAGCATGGTCAACCGGTTTAGATGCCAAAGCAACACGGTCACGATAAACCGCAACATCCCCAAGGAATTCCATCAGGAAAGCACTGTTTCGGGCGAGAATGAAAATTTCTTCGTTAATTTGGTTCAATACTCAAAAATAAGTTTTTCTGATGCAGATTCACATTCAACGCACCGCCAAGTCACGCATTTCTGAAGTTGATTTCAACAACATTCCTTTTGGAAAGGTATTCTCAGACCACATGTTTATAGTGGACTTTGATGGAAAAGACTGGGTGAATGCGCGAATTGAACCTTACAGTAATTTGTCAGTGAGCCCAGCGATTTCGGCACTTCACTATGGGCAATCTATTTTTGAAGGGCTAAAGGCTTATCGTTTTGATAATGGTGAGGCAAGGATGTTCCGTCCAGATGCCAATTGGGCTCGAATGAATAAATCTGCTGAGCGTCTTTGTATGCCTAAAATGGATCAGGCTCTTTTCGTAGAAGGAATTCGAAAACTTGTTGAGTTGGATGAACAATGGATTCCAGAAAAAGGAGGTTACTCGTTGTACATTAGGCCATTTATGTTTGCTACCGATGAGTATGTCGGGATTCGTCCTTCAGATACTTACCGTTTTGTGATATTCACTTGCCCAGTAGGCTTTTACTATTCAGGCATGGTGAACGTAAAAGTATCTGAACACTATGTACGCGCTTTTCCGCGGGGCACTGGATATGCCAAAGTTGCAGGCAACTATGCGGCAGGTATGATGCCTCTTAAACAGGCTCGTGAAGAAGGATTTGACCAGTTACTCTGGCTTGATGGAATGGAAATGAAGTATGTGGAGGAATCCGGAACGATGAACTTATTCTTTCTGATTGATGATACCTTAGTTACGCCAATAGCCGATGGTACCATCCTCGAAGGAATTACTCGCGATAGCGTGTTGAAGCTTGCACAGGAACTGGGAATCAAAACTGAGGTGCGAAAAATCGCCATCGAAGAGGTTTTTGAAGCTTATAATAACGGACGGTTAAAAGACGCTTTCGGTACAGGTACTGCTGCTACTATTGCACAACTTAATTCTATTACCTACAAGGGTTTCAGAATGCAACTTCCTCCTGCAGAAGATCGCCCCATCAGCAACCTATTAGGTCAAACTTTAGACGATATCCGCCATGGCAGATCCGAAGATCGGCTCGGCTGGATGGTAAAGATTTAGAAATCTGCAAGTTTGAGGGATTCTTTCATTGCAAACTGCCCTTTTTCATTTTTGTGGATAGTTATTGCTTCATGAACCGGATCGTGTTCGAGGATTAGAATCCATTCTTCTTCAACCGCTTGTCGCAAAATGCGGTCTTTTTCTTCCAGCGTTAATAAAGGCCGGGTATCGTAACCCATCACGTAAGCAAGCGGAAGATGTCCGACAGATGGAAGTAAATCTGCCATATAAAGAAAATTATGTCCCTTGTGATGGAACTTTGGTAGAGTCATTCCATCGGTGTGTCCATTGACATAAACCAACTCAATGGCATCGTCCCAACGTTCCGTTTCATGAATTAGCATGAGTTGCCCGCTTTCTAAAATTGGGATAATGTTTTCCGTCAGGAATGAAGCTTTTTCCCTTGGATTAGGATTAGTTGCCCAGTTCCATTGAGCTTCATTAACCCAGTATCGGGCATTTTTGAACTTGGTTTCATATCGTAAACCATCAGAAGATTTGGAAACTCCTCCACCGCAATGATCAAAATGTAAATGAGTATGAATCATATCGGTGACCTCATCAGGATGGCAATCTGCCTTCAATAATGAATCAGTAAGATTTGCCTGGCCATGTAAGTAATAGTGTCGGAAGAATTTTTCGTCTTGCTTATCCCCTATTCCATTGTCTATGAGTACGCGCTTATTGCCGTACTCCAGTAAAAGGCAACGCATAGCCCAAGTGCAAAGGTTGTTTTCATCAGCGGGATTTGATCTCTGCCAAATCATTTTAGGCACTACTCCAAACATGGCGCCTCCGTCTAATTTAAAAAAGCCGGTTTCTATTGGGGTGATTTTCATGCTTCAAATTAAAATAATCGAACGGCAACTTCTATTTTTCCGAAAATTGAAATTTGAAAATTCACCTAATTGCCATCGGAGGTGCAGTTATGCACAATGTTGCTTTAGACCTTCAAGCCGCCGGACATCAGGTTTCTGGCTCGGACGACGCAATCTTTGAACCATCCCGAACCCGATTAGAGCAGTCAGGGCTTCTACCAATTTCTTTAGGCTGGTTCGAAGAAAATATCACCGAAGACTTGGATTTGGTTGTTCTTGGAATGCATGCTAAAGGAGACAACCCTGAATTGCTTAAAGCGTTAAAACTTGGACTAAAGGTTCAATCTTTTCCTGAGTATGTTGCAGAAGCATCCAAGGATAAGCACCGGTTAGTTATTGCAGGAAGTCATGGAAAAACATCCACTACTGCAATGGTCATGCACGTGCTGAATAGTCTTGGAAGGAAGGCGGATTACCTTATTGGTTCTCAGCTAAAAGGGTTCGATAAGATGGTCAAATTAACAGATGCTCCTCTTATTGTGCTTGAAGGGGATGAATACCTCTCCTCGCCTATCGACCTTCAATCAAAGTTTTTACATTACAGACCGCATGTTGCAATCATAACTGGAATTGCTTGGGATCATATCAATGTATTTCCAACCTGGGAGTCTTATGTCGATACATTCAGGAAATTTATTTCTGAGATTGAAGACGGTGGTACGCTAATATATTATTTAGGAGATGAAACTTTAGCTGAATTAGCGCAAGAAGCATCTTCAAGGCTACGATTGATTTCTTACAGTTTGCCCAAAAATGGGGTTAGGTCCGGAATTTCATATTTGGAATTACAGGACGGCTCTCAAATACCTTTGAAAATTTTTGGTTCACACAACCTAGAGAACCTTGAAGCTGCCAGGTTAATGACACAAGAAATTGGAGTAAGTCAGGAACAGTTTAATACTTCAATCCAAAGTTTCTCAGGTGCAGACCGTCGATTAGAAACTATTTTCGTAAACAAGGGATATCGTTTAATCAAGGATTTTGCTCATGCACCTTCCAAAGTAAAAGCAAGCATGAGAGCGGTAAGAGAGCAGTTTCCGAACGATTTTCTTGTAGCTTGCTTTGAGCCACATACCTACAGTTCACTTAGTCCTGAATTTATGAAACAATATGCAGGCACTTTGAATTCAGCAGATAAGGCATTGCTTTTTCTTGATGTAGAAGCTTTTACGCTTAAAGGCAAAACAATTCCTGAAATTATACTGGTTGAAAAGGCTTTTCAATGCCCGGGAATGGAGATAATTCTTTCAAAAGGGTTATTGGTTGAAAGAATACTTGCTGTTAGCGACAGACCAGTAGTAATTATGATGATGAGTTCCGGCAACTGGGGCGGAGTAAAACTCGAAGATTTACCGGCATTAGCCGGGGAACAATTAGATACCTAGTATCCTGTTTAGATGATGAGTTTGAAGTGGTTTTGTAAGCAGGTCTTTAACCAAAGTATGCCTCCTTACAGCTTCAAAGTCACGTTGATCAATAGTTGAACTAAGGAAGTAAATATCTTTTCTAATAGAAGTGTTATTATTCAGATAGTCAACGACTTCTAATCCGGTTTCACCAACTAGTTTTAAATCAATAAGCAGAATCTGCCGGCATGATTCATCGTGTTGATTAATTTCGATGTATTCTATAAATTGCTTTTGGCAGGAAAAAGACTTGACCTCAATTTCATGGTTGAATCGGTTAATAACCTTTTCTGAAATAAACAAATCTATCTCATTATCATCTAAAACAACTACTCTAACCTTCACCGGAGTTATTGTTTCAGATTAGGAATAACTACATGAAACGTGCTTCCTTTTTCAACATCAGATTCAACAATAATCTGCCCTTTGAGCTTTTCAAGCACTTCTTTAACTACATACAATCCTATTCCGGCTCCCTGACTTTGTTTATCCGCTCTATAAAATATTTTAAAGATGTGCGGAATATGTTGAGGTGAAATTCCAATGCCATTGTCAGAGACTTTGAAATCTAATTGTTCTGAGTCGGCTACAATACTTATTTCAATTCTTTTATTTTGATAATCCAGCTTTTGATAGGTAAAGGCATTAGTTAGAATGTTACCGAGAACCAATCTTAGCCGGTGAGGGTCAGAATAAAACGGAGCTTTATTGTCGATTTCTATGTTTAATAGCACATCTTGATTGGAGGGGTGTGCTTTGTGTAATGCAATGGCATCTTCTAATAATGCTTTTAAATCCACGACTTCGTGCGCAGTTTCAAGTCTTTTATTTCTGAAATAATCCAAAAGATTATTAAGAAAACCATCTAACTTTTGAATGCTTTGCTCAAAATAGTCAAGCAATTCAGCTCTTAAGTACGGATCAGCATCCATTCTGGCAACATTTACCAGTCCCCACATGGCCATTAATGGCGCTCTTACATCATGCGAAATGCTATAAACAAAGCTGTCAAGTTCTTCCAATGCTCGATTGAGTTCTTCTTTTTTTCTTTTCAGCTCCATTTTGGTCTCATAGTGTTGAGCCGCACTTTGAATCGCATGTTTTACGGAGTCTTCCTCCCAAGGTTTATCGATAAATCGAAAAACTTGCCCAGAATTGATGGCCTCGATTACGGTATGTAAATCCGAATAACCCGTAAGCAAAATTCTAACTGGATCCGGATATTCTTCTTTTATCCGGGTGAAAAACTCCACTCCGGTTATATTAGGCATCCTATGGTCAGCAATAGCAATTTGAATGTTTTCGTCCCTGATAATCCTTATAGCCTCTTCAGGGTCGTCGGTAGTGAAAACCGTGTAGGTTCTTCTGAACGCGGCTTTAAAGCTGTTCAGATTTTGAAGTTCATCGTCCAGATATAAAATCCTGATGCTCATTTGCTTGGCCGTTTTACCGGTATTCGTATAGTAAAGGTAGTTCCTTCGTTCAACTTTGAATCAACTTTAATAGTCCCGTGGTGAGATTTTATGATTGAATACACAATTGAAAGACCCAATCCAGTGCCTTCGCCTACTGGTTTTGTTGTAAAGAAAGGTTCGAAAATATGCGGTAGCTTTTCTTGAGGAATGCCTACACCTGTATCCGAAATTTTCACAACGATTTCATTGTCTTCAAGGCAGGAATAAACTTTTATCACGCCTGGATCAATATAATCCAGGTTTTTCATAGCTGCATAAACGGCATTGTTCAGCAAATTCATAAAAACCTGGTTGAGTTTTCCTGGAAAACATTCTATATCCGGAAGACTATTTAGTTCTTTAACCAACTGAATCCTGCCTTTAAAAGAAGAATTCAACAAAATAATAGTCGATTCAATTCCTTCATTCAAATTGGCCAATTTACTTTCTGCCTCATCCAATCGAGAAAAGTTCTTAAGTCCCTTAACAATTTCAACTGTTCTTACTGCTCCCTCTTCCATTCCGGTAAGCAATACTCCTAATTCTTCTTTTAAGTAATTGTAATCTAATTCGTTGGATAGCTTTTGAATAGCCTTTACTTTATCAACTACATCTGGCTGTTCAGTTTTTATTTCCAAAAGGGAATCAATCATTTGATACAAATCGTGAATATCCCTTTTAAGCGGATTGATATTAGAGGAAACAAAGTTGATTGGATTATTAATCTCATGTGCTATACCGGCAGTGAGTTGACCTAATGAAGCCATCTTCTCTGCATTCACTAACTGGGTTTGAGCTTGTTTAAGGTTGTCTAAAGTAGATTGCAAATTTGTGTTGCTTTCTTTCAACTCAAACGTCTGTTTTTTTACTTCTGCTTCGAGGAAAGTATTTCGCTCTTTGATAATATTTTCATTCTCTCTTTTAAGAATGTTGATTCTGTCTGCAAGAGCAAAGGATAGCAAAATAACTTCAAGCGCAGCACCGATTTCAATAGAACGATGCGTTAAGTTGGTGTAAGGGAGAATAGAGAAGTCTTTTAAAACAAAAATGATGATGCCTACAATTAAAGCCGACCATGCAATTAGAAAGAAATAGGCAGATGGCTGTTTTTTACGTACCGCAATTATTCCAGAAAATAACATGTACAGCGAAACTAAGCCAGCAAAAATCCGATAAATCTGATATACTTGTTCCTGAAGATTTACTGCCACCATTACTATGCAGATGGTATAAATCAAGTAAAAAAGGTAACTTATTTTATTCCATCTGGGAGCGTGTTCTTTTGTATGTAAAAACTTTGCGGCAAAGTACAATCCTGTAATGTTTACTAAAGCCGTTAAATAGTAAAAGCTATCTAGAGCTAATGTGGGAGATTCTGGCCAAAATACAGAGTAAGCATAACCTTCTATAACCGCTTGAATCAATCCAACAACGAGAATATAAATAACATAAATGAGGTAAATTCTGTCTTTTACTGTGAAGTAGATAAACAAGTTGTAGAATAACATTGCTAAGATAATCCCGGCAAACAACCCAAAAGACAACGCCTTTTTACGCATAGTTACTGGGAGAGAATTATCCGTATTGAGCGTTAATGGCAGTTGAAGCTGCATTTCGGAGCTTATCCTGATTAAGACACTTAACTTTTCACCTACAACATTTCTTGGTAATTGGAACATCGGCATGTGATTGTACAACTGCCTTTTACTCAATGGAATGATTGTGCCATTTAATGTTGAATCAACCACTTGTCCATTGATAACGGTATAAAAACGGACATCTTTAAAAAGAGGATGTTCCAATTTTAAGATTAAATCTTGATCGATAAGTTGATTAGAAGGAAAATCCAGTTTTATCCATAAGGGATGTTTATGAGTAGGCAAATTAGGAACATCAACCGATAAAGGAAGAAACCCGATTGAGTTACGAGCAATATCAGAGGCATTCCTGTCAGAAAAACTATACTTCAAGTGTTTTCCTAAATAAGAGCCATCTGAAGGAATCGGTTGCTGTGCAAATACCGATTTTGCGATTATCAGACTAATGAAAAGCAGCGTTTTTGAAATCCAGTTCAAAGTGAAGTTCTATGGTTTTTTTTCTAAATTCTTCTATTCTGATAAGATTAGGACTTGCTCTAAGTTCTAAAATCTTGCTACGTTCTTCCTCATTAGCCAAAATAAGTGTTTCCACATCTTTTAAAATCATTGCTGTGGCAACTAAATCTAATTTTGGATAATAAAAAGTGCCTTTGTTTCCCACTGTTAACTCAATTTCATAACCAACATGCTTGGCCATATCAACGGTATAAGGTGCACAGAGCGCAAACAAATGGTGGATACCAAGGTAAGTTGAACAGGCTACAGCCGCTCTTGTAAGAAACACTGCACCAATGCCAAGACCTGCAACTTCCCTGGAATTCCATAAGCCGCAAATTTCTCCTGCGCCATTGGAAGCATAATGGCCAATCCACTGTTTAACCGTTGGATCCATGTAATCAGTGGCAGATTCTACCGGTAATGGTTCATAAGGGCCTGCTTTATGCACTCGTGCTCCGCCAAGCACTCGTTTATCTTCTAAACTTTCAACAACAATCACATAAACATCCGGATTATCAACCCAGATTGCTTTACTAGAGGTCACTTCTTTCACATTAATGCTCTCCAAAACCCTCCGATGTCCTTGAAGGAACTTATCGCAGACTTCTGGGTCATCAATTGCGCGAAAACCTCTAATCGTTATCATTAGACCTGTTGTTTGAAAAATACTTCATTAACTGGTCTTCTCAAAGAGCGAACAGGAAAGGAGTTTTGTTTGAAAAAGCGAAATAGAAACAGTGGGTACTCGTAAGTGTTAATTTTCCAAGCGATTCGAAAACGGCTTTCGGATTCTGATAAAAGCTGTTTTTGCCATTTCAGAAGCCCTGGACCACCTCCTCGATTCCTAAGATACAAAAACGTTATTGGGGAAACAGGTTGAAAACTAATGGATAATCCGTTTGCCTCTAACCAAATCCTTTCTGCAATCGAACCAGCATCGAGGTAGGAAATTCTATCATCAGAGTTTCCTATCAATAACCCCAAACCTGGGCTTTCTCTAACAAGTTTGGCAGTTAGCTCTCCCAACCCTTTTCCGAGTCGCTGTTGTTCCAAAAATTCGAATGCATTACGGTCTTTTGCAATACCTATAACGGCAAGATCTGATGGATTTAAGTAGCAAGTTGCTATATCGATTCCATCCAATCTGGAATCATTTTCTTCTTTCGTCCATCGCATTTCTCCCAAAAAGTCTGCATGAGCCTGAGGATTTAGCAAACGCAAACGGTCAGCTAATCCAACTTCTTCAGACGTCTGTTGGATTAATGAGACGTCTTGTGTGAGCGAAAGCCTAAATCGGGAACTTTGTATCAATTTCGATAACTCAGTTTCCAAATTGCCTATATGTTCTACCGGTATTCCGTTAGCTCTTCGGTCGGTGCAACGGACAGTTATTGCGTTGAATAATCTATAATCTGAATCGCTAACTTCTATCTCCTGTTTTACAGCGGTAATTGAAGCGATACATGAAGTAAAAGTTGAGTCAGGAAAGTAGTTCACGTTGAGCTTAACCCCATCATGTTTTGCAGCAAGAGATAAATTTTCTATAGCAGCCCCAAATCCAAAGTCACTTCCTGAATTTCGGTAATTGAGATAAGAAAATGATCTTGATTCGTCTTCGTATAAGTAGAGTGTCTTTCCATGTTGAATCCACCACCAATGCTGCATGTTTCCACCTGTTGGTGCTAAACAGGCAAGATTAATCCATTTTACTAATTGTTCTTCATCCGGCAAAGGATGAATTCCGTGGTCACCTAACTTTACCGAATGTTTTTTGCAACTTTCTAAGTCAATAAAATTTGCAGGGCTATAAACGTGTTCGTGTTCTATAAACCAAGAAGTAGATTCATTTTCGAATATTTTATCAGGGTCTAAGTAAAACCTCCCTGATACCTTTACCTGATTAAGCAGAATTTTTCTTGCTAAATCTGCTGCCAGTCCAGAACCCATTTGAACCTGAGCGCCTAATTGCGGCCAAGATTTAATGGATCGATTAATTTCTAACATGGAAGCTTTCATTCGAACAGAAAGATGTTCTCCTCCAACTAACGGCAATACAAAAGGCACTTTCTCCTCAGTGGTTAATCCTTTTAGCTGAGTTGCTGAAATATCTCCTGCGAGGCCATGAAAAATAGGGCGATTGGGCTCCAAATCAAAGCGCTCAATGTCAATCATTCCTCTATCAGCAGTTTCCATGAGTACTGGTATTTGAAGTTCACGGGCTTTTTCTCTGCATAGAATTTTGATATCCAGACTGTCACATTCTTCGATTACTAAATCAAGACCGGAAAGAAATTCGTGGATGTTACTTTCATTAAGCCCATCTTCCCATAATTTGATTTTAAGGTAAGGATTGATCTCACTCAAAGTTCTGTAAGCAATTGTAGTCTTTGGAAGGCCAATTTGAACAACACTTGCTCGAATTCTATTCAAATTAGACAAGTCAAGACTGTCAAAATCTGCCAATCTCAACTCTCTTCCACAACATTCCATGGCAAGAGCGGCGGCTATCGAATGGCCTACGGATAGTCCGACTATTCCGATAGATTTTCTTTGTAATTCTTCTTGTTCTTGCTCAGTGATAAGATGTTTGTTCCGGCTGGTTCTTACTAACAAAAACTCGGTTAGCTCTAATAACCAGACGATTTTATTGAGCCACGGATAATAAACCCATTTACCGTAACCAGATTCAGCTTTTTCCAACCAGTCTTTTTCGGACTTTATGAAATCTGCGTGTTGTGATGGCCAATAGGGATGTAAAACAGAACAAAGTTCTTTTATGAGGATGGCTCTTTTGTCTATTATCTCCCCTATACCTATGCCCTCGTTATTGAGCCAAAAAGTAAATGAAGCGAATTCACTCGAATCAAGATCCAGGTGCTGGCCATTTTCAATCATCGATTTCCATTGCTGTTCCCTCATGGTCACCAGTAAACCTTTATTTTCTAACAAAATGATGAAAGTCTGACGAAATATTCAACGAATGAGGTAAAAAATAAATTCAGTCATTAGTTAATTTCGTCACATGTCAGAAAGGATAGCTGTACTTTACGTAGATGATGAGATTAACAACCTGAATTCCTTCAAGGCGGTTTTTCGCAGAGATTTTCAGGTTTTTACTGCAATTAGTGGAGAAGAAGGTCAAAAAATACTCAGAGAAAACAAAATTCAGATAATTATCACCGACCAACGTATGCCTGAAATGACAGGCGTTGAGTTTCTGGAATCCATTATTCACGAATTTCCTGATCCTATGCGGATTCTTCTCACAGGTTACACGGATATCCAGGCTGTTATCGATGCGATAAATAAGGGTCAAATTTACTACTACCTTAATAAGCCTTGGGATGAACAACAACTTTCAGTAGTCATAAAAAATGCCCATGAAATATTTAGGTTGAGAAGTGAAAACCAACGATTAATGGATGAACTTGAACGCACCAATCGTCAATTGGAATTTCTAATTAGACAAAAGCTTTTAAGCTAAACAAACTCTTGTTGGGTAGCAGTATTAAACCGAAAAGGAAGTTCCACAACCACACTTTTCCTTGGCATTCGGATTTTCGAACACAAATCCTCTATTACTAAGCCCACTTTCATAGGTAAGAGTCATGCCTACAAGGTAGAGTGCATGGGCTTGATTAACTACTAACCTATATCCCGTTCCCTCAAAAAGATAGTCTTGGCCATCCTGTGGATTATCAAGGTCTAAAAGGTAGGTAAGTCCACTGCACCCTCCCCCTTTAACCCCAATTCTAACTGCTGTAAACCCAGAAGGATTATCTTCGGTTAGGATTCGAGCTAATTCTTTTTCTGCACCTGAACTAAGGCTCAACAGTTTTTCTGTCGTTACTTCCATATTCTGTTGCAAAGTTAACAAGCAGCTCCGTCAATGGTTTGTATTTTCGCCTCGTGGATAAATACTTAACCTTAGTTATAGTTCTCATTATTGCAATTACCGCAATAGTATCCGTTTACTGGACACATCAAACACTTAAACAAAGTTGGCAATCTATTCAGGATAAAGATTTGCAAATCAAGCGTATAGAACAATTTTCTTCGAACCGGAATCAAAGTTTTCCTATACGTTTACAAGCTTATGAGCGGTTGGTACTTTTGCTTGAAAGAAGCAAGGCAGGCCCTCTTTTAAACAGATTATCTGAGCCAGGCATTCCGGCTTCTGTGTTGCACCATGCTATGGTGACCGCATTAAGAGCAGAATTAGAACATAATCTTTCCCAACAAATTTATGTAGGTGCTCAATCCTGGAAAGCGTTGGCAGAAGCTCAGAATGCAACAATCAACTTGGTGAATTCGTGTTATCGCTCTTGTAAGGAGGAAGCTTCCGGCCTTGATTTGGCTCGCCTGATCTTTGAAAACGAACCTTCGGTTGAACAATTGAATCAACATGCCATTGCACTTTTGAAAGCAGAGGCTTTATCCATGATGGGATGATGAAGCATGTAGTTTTTCTAAGCTTACTTCTTTGGTTTGGGTCGTCTTGCCATTCGAAACGCTATGCTCCTGTTAACGTAAGAAGTCAAGCGCTAACTCTAAAGGCAGATTCTTCCACTCAAACTCAGATTGATTCAAATAACTGGCTTTCACCTTACAGATTAAAGCTCTCCACTGCCTTGGATAGCCCACTATTTGTTTCATGTAGAAGTGTAACAAAAAAGCAACCCGAATCAGCATTAGGGAATCACCTTACTCAAGTCATGAGGTTATCCGCAGCTAAGGAGCTCAAACTTCCGATTGATGCAGCAATGTTGAATTATGGTGGAATACGTGCCGCATTACCTTCCGGAGTGGTTAGAATGCGCCACATTTTCGAAATAATGCCTTTTGATAACGCTTTGTGTGTAGTTCTGTTAGATTCTTCCCAAATGCTAACTTTTGCTCAATACTGGATTGCTTCAAAAGGACACCCCATCGATGGTTTCCGGGTAAAACTGGATGAACAAAAACGCGCTTTCATAGACTGGTCCGGCAAAACTGTAACTTATCCAATTAAAATTGTTGTAACCGACTACATAGCGAACGGAGGCGATAATGCCTCTTTCTTTAAAACCATCAAAGACAGAAAATGCTTGAAGCAACCTCTTAGAGAGGCACTTATCGAGTATTATCGAAATCATTATTCCGAAAGCGATACCCTTTGTCTTCCAAAGGATTAAAACAACTTCAATGGACAGAAGAGATTTTCTAAAGAAAAGCCTTTGGGTAAGTGCCGGACTGGCATTAAGCACAAACGGCAGTGGAATAGCAGCAGTAAAAGATAAAAAGCTAACGATTCTTCATACCAATGATACGCACAGCCGATTAGATCCTTTTCCACCAGGAAATGATTTAGCAGGAAAAGGCGGTTTATCTGCGAGAAAGGCGATGATAGATGCTATTCGAAAAGAAGATACTGATGTTGTATTGGTCGATTGCGGAGATATTTTTCAGGGAACTCCCTATTTCAACTTTTTCAAAGGTGAACCAGAGTTAATAGGAATGACTCAATTGGGATATCAAGCAGCCACAATAGGGAATCATGATTTTGATGCTGGTTCAGAAAATCTCAAAAACCAATGGTTGAAGCATGCAAACTTTCCTTTGTTGAATTCAAACTATGACTTTGGAAAAAATCCCTTGTCAGCCATTGTCAAGCCTTACACCATAATCAAAACACCAAAGCATAGGCTAACTATAGGAATTTTCGGTTTAGGCATAGAGTTGTCAGGGTTGGTGCCAGATAATTTATGGCATGGAATCAATTATCGCGATCCAGTGCCGATAGCCAACGAGTTAGCTTCATACTTACAACAAAAAGAACGGTGTGATTTGGTTATCTGCCTTTCACATTTGGGCTATCAGTACGATTCAAGAAAGATTAGCGATAAGCGATTAGCAGAGGAAACCCGTGGCATTGATTTAATACTGGGTGGACACACCCACACATTTATGAAACAACCGGATAAAATTAAAAACACCTCCGGAAATTATACGCTTGTAAATCAGGCTGGTTGGGGTGGACTTGCTTTAGGAAGACTTGACTTTGAGTTTCTGCCATTCAACGAGGTTTCTTGCAGAAATGGTGGGACACTTGAAGTAAATAGCTGAAACTGATTCCAGCCATTTTACCTTCGCTTTATGGAAATCATTAACCGCAACGAGCGTAAAACCGGACGTGCCAATACCGGTGTTGCAGGTCTGGAAACCGCTCGTGTTCCTCCTCAAGCTCTCGATGTGGAAGAAGCAGTTCTTGGTGGAATTCTACTTGAGAAAGAAGCTATTCATCAGGTTGGTGATCTACTGAGAGCAGATATGTTTTATGCTCCTCAGCATCAACTTGTTTACGAAGCAATACAGAAGCTTTATGAGAGTAACAACCCGATTGACGCATTAACGGTTACTTCGGAGTTGCGAAAAATGAACCAGCTTGAAAATGCCGGTGGTGCATTTAAGGTTGCTACTTTAACCAACTCGGTCGGTAATGCGACTAACATTGAATATCACGCTAGAATTATAGCGGAGAAGTTCATTCGCAGAGAACTGATTCGAATTGCTGCTGAGACTAATCAGAATGCTTTCGACGAAGGACAAGATGTATTTGATTTGTTGGATAAAAGCGAAGATGCCATCTTTCAAGTAGCAGAAAGAAGTATTCGAAAGAACTTCGAAACTATGAGTTCACTTGTAAGCAAAGCAATCAATGAACTCAAGGAGTTGATGAGCCGTGAAAATGAGCTGGCTGGAATTCCTTCTGGATTTATTGCTCTTGACCGAGTAACAGCCGGCTGGCAAAAGAGTAACTTAATCATCATTGCAGCTCGTCCGGGTATGGGTAAAACTGCCTTTGTTTTATCCATGGCTAGAAATATGTCGGTAGATTACAAGGTTCCGATTGCAGTTTTCTCCTTAGAGATGTCGGGAGTTGAATTAGTTAATCGACTTATCTCTTCTGAAACAGAAATTTCTGGAGAAAAATTAAAACGGGGGAATCTAGAAGGACACGAATGGCAACAATTGGTAACTCGAATTAATAAACTTTCCGAAGCTCCTATCTACATTGATGATACCCCTCAGCTTTCTATTTTAGAATTGAGAACGAAGTGTAGGAGGATGAAAAGTAAATACGATATCCAGTGTGTCATCATTGATTATTTACAATTGATGACTGCTTACAGCGATAACAAGAAAGGCGGAAACCGCGAACAAGAAATCTCTCATATCTCTCGAGAACTTAAAGGATTAGCTAAAGAACTGAATATCCCGGTTATCGCTTTATCTCAGTTGAGTAGAGCGGTAGAAACTAGAACGGATAAAAGACCTCAATTGTCGGATTTACGTGAATCCGGTGCGATTGAACAAGATGCCGACATGGTGATGTTTATCTATCGCCCCGAGTATTATAAAATTACTGAACTGGATAATTATCCCTCTACTCAAGGTTTGGCGAAGCTGTTGATTGAAAAGCACCGTAATGGTCCAACTACAGAAGTTGACCTACGATTCATTTCGCATCACGCCCGCTTTACTGATTACGACGAAACCTATCAATTCAAAACTGAACCTGCTGACCTTCCTCTATATGATAATGGTACATTGTCCTATAAAACGGTTAGTTCGAAAATGAATGATATGAATCTGGGAGATGAAGGCTTTGATAAAAAGGACGATGTCCCGTTTTAAAAATCAAAATTGGCAATCATCAACCCTAATATCGAAGAAAGTTGGAAAATGGCGCTGGAAAAGGCCTTCCATCACACTTCCTTTCTTTCATTAAAATCGTTTTTACTTTCAGAAAAACAAGCGTGTAAAGTTATCCTGCCTGCCGGCAGCAAGATTTTTCACGCATTTGATTGCTGCCCTTTAGATAAGGTTAAAGTAGTAATCCTTGGGCAAGATCCTTATCATGGTCCTGGACAGGCTCATGGTTTAAGTTTTTCTGTTCCTGATGGCGTTTCAGCTCCTCCTTCTCTTCAAAACATTATGAAAGAAATAACCAGGTCAACGGGAGTCGCTTGTCTTCCTTCTGGTGATTTAACTCGATGGGCAAAGCAAGGTGTTCTGTTATTGAACGCAATCTTGACTGTAGAAGCAGGAAAAGCGGGTTCACATCGAAATCAAGGGTGGGAACTTTTTACAGATGAAGTGTTAAGGCAGGTCAATAACAGAGGCAAAAATGTAGTGTTTTTGCTTTGGGGAAATTATGCACGTTCGAAAGCTAACCTGATTGATGCCGAAAAACACTTAGTATTGCAGTCAGTTCACCCTTCTCCCCTATCAGCTTATCAAGGATTTATTGGCAATAATCATTTTCTTTTAGCCAACAACTACCTGATTGAACATGGACTAAATCCAATTGACTGGAAATGAAACAATACAAAACTTTCGCTTGGCTTTGGATTGCTGTCGGGGTTATCGCCGGCGCACTCGGCGCACATGCACTCAAGAAAGTGCTTTCGATAGAAGCTTTGGAGTCTTTTAAAACCGGTGTACTGTACCAACTATTAGCGGGCAGTTGGATGCTTTTTTATACATTGGAATCATCAAAAAAGCCTCTTAACTGGAAGTCACCTCATGTTTTAATTTTGGCTGGATCAATACTTTTTTCAGTGAGTATCTATTTGTTAGTATTGTTACCGTTAATTGGAGTAAGTGCAAAGTTTATTGGACCAGTAACTCCAATAGGAGGAGTATTGATGATAATTGGTTTGATAAAAGCTGCTTTTGAACAGTTCAAAGCGCATTAAAGCCATTTTCCTGACTTTGGGAGTGGCTTTTTTTCTATTTTCGTCTCGGTAACCTGTAACTATGATTAAACTCTCCACCCTAATAGGGCGGATGAACGAATCCCAAACCATTGCTATGGCTCAGCGAACACGCGAGCTAGCGGCAAAGGGGGTAGATGTCATCAGCCTAAGTCTGGGCGAGCCCGACTTCCTTACTCCAGAACGGATTCGCAACTCAGCTAAAAAAGCCATTGATGACGGATATAGCTTTTATACTCCTGTAGCTGGATATAAGGATTTACGAGAAGCAATAGCCCTTAAACTTCAAAGAGACAATCATTTATCTTACAAGTTTGATCAGATAGTTGTCTCAACAGGCGCTAAGCAATCCCTGATTAACGTCATTCTAAGTATTATTGAATCTGGCGACGAGGTTTTAGTTCCTGCTCCTTATTGGGTTTCGTATATCGAAATGATTCGTTTAGCAGGCGGGCTTCCAGTAATTGTAAATGCTGATATAAAGCAGGACTATAAAGTAACTGCAGACCAGTTAGAAAAGGCAATAACGTCAAAAACAAGGATGATGATTTTCTCTTCTCCTTGTAATCCAACTGGTTCGGTTTACACATTCGAAGAGTTAAAGGAAATTGCCTCATTGTTATCTAAGTACCCGAATTTGGTGATACTATCCGACGAAATTTATGAATACATCAATTTCTCAGGTAGCCACATCAGCATAGCTTCGTTTCCTGAAGTTTATTCCCAAACGGTTGTAGTTAACGGCCTTTCCAAAGGTTTTGCGATGACTGGATGGCGATTAGGATATATCGCTGCTCCTATAGAAATAGCAAAAGCTTGTGAAAAAATTCAAGGGCAGTTCACTTCTGCAACGTGCTCAATTACCCAAAGAGCGGCAATTACAGCACTTACCGAAGACCCGATTGAAGCTCGTCAAATGACAAGTAAATTTCTTGAAAGAAGAAACCTGCTTCTTGAAGAACTTAAAACTATTTCTGGGCTTAAATCCAATGTGCCGGATGGAGCATTTTATGTGTTTCCGGATGTTTCAGCATTATTCGGAAAGTCGGTTGGCGATTGGGAGATAATCAATGCCGATTCACTTTGTGATTATTTGTTAGAAGTAGCTCATGTTGGAGTGGTAACAGGTGCCGCTTTCGGTGCTCCTGATTGCATCCGAATTTCGTATGCCACTTCTGAGGACAAAATAAAAGAAGCAATGCGAAGAATTCGTGAGGCTATACGGTCTCTAAATTGAGTAAAGATTGGATTTTCACACCCTTGTACAGTCGTTTTCAGGATTACATATTGGTGTTGTTGGTGACGCAATGCTTGATGTGTATGAGTTTGGTGAAGTGGAACGAATATCCCCTGAAGCACCTGTTCCGGTAGTTAGGCTAAAAAGTAAAGAAATACGTCCTGGAGGTGCGGCTAATGTCGCTTGTAACTTGAGTAGCCTTGGCGCTAATGTTAGTCTATTTTCAATTGTTGGGGTAGATGAATCGGCAAACCAACTTATACGCTTACTCACTTCGAAACGTATTGAGACAGCAAACTTAGTTTCAACTACCTCTCGCCCGACAACAACTAAAACTAGAATTTTGTCAGGTGGAAAGCAGGTTATTCGTTTAGATTTAGAAGATGATCATTCCATTGGTGAAATAGAACAGCAATTACTCCTCAATCACGTTCTGAAGCATCTCCCTCAATTGGATGTACTCATTTTTCAAGATTACGATAAAGGTGTTTTAAATGAAAACCTTATTCGTAAACTCATTCAGGCTTGCAACTTTCATGGAGTTAAAACGGCTATCGACCCAAAGTTTAGGAATTTCAGAGCATATCATGGAGCAGATTTCTTCAAGCCTAATTTGAAGGAAACAAAAGAAGCTCTACGATTAGCACACCTTGAACCAGGATTGATGGAGTTGGAATTGGTAGCTAACCAGTTAATGGAATCTCAATCGTTGAAACAGATCATGATTACCTTATCTGAGCATGGGGTCTTTTACATGAATCAATCGGAATCCGGTATTTGGCCTGCGCATTTACGTTCTATTGCCGATGTGTCTGGTGCTGGAGATACGGTGATTTCTGTGGCCGCGCTCTGTTTGGGAGCCAACCTTTCACTATCCCTTACAGCAGCATTATCTAACCTCGCGGGTGGTTTAGCATGTGAATCGATTGGAGCAGTTTCCCTGTTACCATCTCAATTAGCTAACGAGGCAACGCTAAGATTAGCTCCTGACTTCCAGTTTGAAAATTAAACAAAACGGATAGCTTCTACAGGATTCATTTTTGAAGCTGTAATTGCTGGCACCAACCCTGAAATCATCCCTATTGCGGTTGAAATGCCGCAAGCAAACAAGATGTTTCCTATGGATAAGGTTAAACCAAGGTCCATGGTAAGATTGAGTATTAATACTCCGGCACCAACTAAAACGAGTCCTAGTATTCCGCCGAACAGACTTAGTACTACAGCCTCAACCAGAAATTGTATTAGTATAAAGTAGTTTTTGGCTCCAAGTGCCTTTTGAATTCCGATTTGGCTGGTTCGTTCTCTAACAGAAACGAACATGATATTTGCAATGCCAAATCCACCTACTAGAATAGAAAAAAAGCCCACAACAAATCCAACCTGAGAAACTACACTAAAAAAAGCGGAAACCTGGTTGGCAATCAAACTGATTTGGTTTAACGCGAAGTTTTCTTCTTCAGCTGGCTTTAATCTTCTTAAGGAACGCATGATTCCTCTTAACTCATCTTTTAAGATAGCAGTTGGCATTCCCTCTGGTGCTTTAACCATAATGTTTGGGTCTGTTAAGCCAGATTTTAAATCTATTTGTGTTCTGAAATAATTCATCGGGCATAATACAATATCATCTAAACTGTTGTCAATCGCATTGTTTCCCTCTTTGGCAAACAATCCGATTACTGTTACTGGCTGACCAAATATTCTAATTTTTTGTCCTACAGGGTCGATATTTCCAAGAAGCTCATTCGCAATGCTGTGTCCAATTACGCAAACTCTCCCTCCCCCATTAAAGTCGGATATCGAGAAATAACGCCCATTCGAAATTTCGAATTTCCTGACTTTATCGTAATCATCGGTTACGCCAATCACTCTTGCGTTGCGAATCGTATTCTGCCTAAATTTTATCGGTTCATTAAAAGTGCCTGCGGTATAAACAACTGCATCTGCAAAGGTGGCACGTTCCTTCAGAAGCTGATACTCCTGATATTGAGGCCACGGCCTGTTCATATACTTCCACCAAGGAAATCCACTGCTAAACTCCCATGGCCATTTTTGAATATAAACGATGTTATTTCCGAGATCTGCCAGAGAATTCTGAATCTTTTTCTCCCAGGAATCAATAAAGGTAAAAACAGAAATAACTGCAAAGATGCCAATTGTTATCCCCAAAAGCGATAAAAATGAGCGTAATTTATTGGAAATCAGCGCACTAAGCGCAAAAAGAACACTTTCCTTGAGTAGTTGTATCAACAGCATAAGTCGCAATAAAATTAATGCTTTACTTTTCACCTGACCTTATCCTTCCTAACTTGCGGCCTTTTCAAATATAACCGCATGAAGCTATCCGAGTTCAAGTTCAATCTGCCTACCGACCTCATTGCCAGTGAACCGTTACTCAACAGGGATGATTCCCGATTGATGGTTCTTAACAGGAGAGAAAGAACCATTGAACACAGAGGATTTAAAGATATTCTAGAATACTTCGGAGAAGGCGATGTAATGATTTTAAACAATACTCGCGTTTTTCCAGCTAGGATGTACGGAAATAAGGAGAAAACCGGTGCAAGAATCGAAGTTTTTCTTCTCCGTGAACTGAATAAGAAAATGAGGTTGTGGGATGTTTTAGTTGATCCTGCACGAAAAATTAGAGTTGGAAACAAGTTGTATTTCGGTGAAAACGATAATCTCGTGGCCGAAGTCATTGACAATACAACTTCCAGAGGAAGAACTATTCGTTTTCTTTTCGACGGATCAGACGAAGAGCTTATTCAAACACTCAACTCACTTGGTGAGACTCCTATTCCTCGGGAACTTGGCAGAGAAGTAATGCCAATTGATGATGAGCGTTATCAAACCGTTTACGCGAATAAGATTGGAGCAGTTGCAGCTCCTTCTGCTGGATTGCATTTTAGTCGTGAACTACTCAAGCGATTAGAAGTTCGCGGTGTTAATTTTGCCCAAATTACCCTTCACAGCGGATTAGGTGCTTTTAAAACAGTAGAAGTTGAAGACTTAACTAAGCATAAATCTGAATCAGAAAACTTCGAAATAAGCGAAGAATGCTGCTCTATTGTCAATAAAGCAATTGAAGAAAGAAAAAGAGTTTGTGCTATTGGCACTACCAGCATGAGAGCAATAGAGTCGTCTGTATCAGCCTCTGGTCTTTTGAAACCTGCAAGTGGCTGGACCGATAAGTTTATTTTTCCTCCATTCGAGTTTAGTATTGCAAACTCCTTGATTACAAACTTCCATTTGCCTGAATCTACTTTGCTGATGATGGCTTCTGCCTTTGCGGGGTACGACTTTCTAATGGAGGCATACAAAGAGGCCATGAAAGAGAAGTACCGCTTCTTTACTTATGGCGATGCAATGCTGATTTTGTAATGAAAACTGCGGCTTTAGTAGTCGCGGCGGGTAAGGGCAACCGAATGGGTGCTCTTCTACCTAAGCAGTTTTTAACCGTAAAAGGCAAGCCTATCTTGCAGCACACGCTCGAGGCTCTTGTTCAATGCCATGCCTTTGATGAGGTAGTTATGGTAGTTGCTCCTGATTGGATCGACAGCCCAGAGTTAAGAAATATCGTTGCAGCCTTGCCTTTTCAAGTTCTTCACATAGTTTCAGGAGGTAAAGAGCGAGCAGATTCTGTTTACAATGGACTAAAGTACCTAGCACACTTAACTGGACTCGAAGCAATTGTTATGGTTCATGATGGGGTTCGCCCTTTCATTGACAGCTCTCTTATTCATACAATGAAGGAATCCGCTATTAAATATGGTTCAGGAATTCCAGTTGTCCCCATAAAAGATTCATTACGAATGATTGATAATGAAACGGAGGGGTTGACTCATACAGTTAATAGGAATCAATACTTGGCAGTACAAACGCCTCAAGCCTTTCAACTAGGACTTCTTCTACAGGCTTTTGAGAAAGCCGGAGAACATAGCAGTCATTTCACAGATGAAGCTTCTTTGTTTGAACATTTTATGCAGCCTATAAAAACAACAAAGGGTAGTGACACTAATATTAAAATCACTACCCCTTTTGATTTGTTGGTGGCCGAAGCTTATCTAAGCACTAACCTATACTAATACTCATCTTCATTAAAGAAGAAATCATCCTTGGTTGGATAATCCGGCCAAATTTCTTCGATGGTTTCGTAAGGTTCACCATCATCTTCAAGCTCCTGTAGGTTTTCAATAACCTCCAACGGAGCACCCGAACGAATGGCGTAATCAATCAATTCGTCTTTAGTTGCTGGCCAAGGCGCATCTTCAAGATGCGATGCTAATTCTAATGTCCAATACATCGTCAGTTCTCCCTTTTTTCAATCATCCAGACTAATTCCTGGTAATTGGTTGCGAAAATAATTTTTCGCGGGTTAAATCAAAATCAAATCTAAATCTATCAACTATTTCCTTTGGCGTGATCCGCCAGAAATTGAGCCAAACCGATATCGGTCAGGGGGTGTTTTAACAAACCTGTTATGGCTGAAAGCGGTGCAGTAATCACATCTGAGCCGGCTTCTGCGCATTTTACGATATGCAGGTTATTCCGAACGGAGGCAGCTAACACCTGAGTTTTAATTCCGTAGTTCTGATAAATATGGACTATTTGGGCAATGAGGTCCATTCCATCAAAACTGATGTCGTCTAAACGTCCTATAAATGGCGAGACATAAGTGGCACCGGCTTTCGCTGCCATTAATGCTTGTCCGGCATTAAAAATCAAAGTGCAATTAGTTTTGATGCCTTTAGAGCTAAAGTGTTTTAACGCTTTAACTCCGTCCTTAATCATAGGAATTTTCACAACAATGTTGTCATGAAGTACTGCAAGGGCTTCCCCTTCTCTTACCATCCCTTCGAAATCAGTAGCGATTACTTCTGCACTTACATCTCCATCAACAATCTCACAGATTGCTCTATAGTGTTGAAGAATATTTTCGTGTCCAGTAATTCCCTCTTTAGCCATAAGGCTGGGGTTGGTAGTTACGCCATCAAGGATTCCTAGATCCTGAGCTTCGCGTATGTGTTGTAAATTGGCTGTATCTATGAAGAATTTCATGTTCGTATTCGACCTATGAAAAAGGGGCAAGCTACTTATATCGCACCGCTACAACCGAACGCCCTTGCTGCATTCCTGCCCTGGGGGATTCATCGGGAGCTGATCGTACAAGACTTACCCCGGCACAAAGGTAAGTTTTTTTAGTTGAGAACAGCCATTCGTTTCAGTTATTTTGCGAATCGAATCAGGCAATCATGGATATCAACTTTAACCGTAACGAAGACGACTTCAAGCTTCTCATCGCTAACCTTAAACTGAAAAAGACCAAAATTCATCAAGGAGGCGGCGAAAAGGCGATCGCCAAGTTGCATGAAAAAGGTAAACTCACGGCTCGGGAACGTATCAGCCAAATACTTGATAATGAATCCTATGCTTTAGAAATTGGAGAGTTTGCCGGTTGGGAAATGTACCAAGAACACGGAGGATGTCCGGCAGGTGGTGTTGTAGTGGTGATAGGTTATATTTTCGACCGCTTGTGTGTGATTGTAGCTAACGATGCTACTGTGAAAGCAGGAGCTTGGTTTCCAATAACTGGTAAAAAGAATCTTAGAGCGCAGGAAATAGCGATGGAAAATCGCTTACCTATTATTTATTTGGTTGATAGCGCCGGCGTTTATCTGCCTATGCAAGACGAAATCTTTCCCGATAAAGAACATTTTGGGCGAATTTTTAGAAACAATGCGAAAATGTCTGCCATGGGCATCGTACAAATTGCAGCCATTATGGGTAGTTGTGTGGCAGGCGGCGCCTATCTTCCAATAATGTCGGATGAAGCAATGATTGTAGATAAAACCGGATCAGTGTTTTTAGCAGGCTCCTATCTAGTAAAATCTGCTATTGGTGAAGATATTGATAACGAAACGCTGGGTGGAGCTTCTACTCATTGTGAAATTTCTGGAGTTACAGATTATAAAATGCCGGATGATGCTACCTGTCTTCGAACCATTCGAGATATAGTTTCGAAAATCGGTGCTCCTGTTACTGCCGGTTTCAATAGGATTGAGTCAATAAACCCCATCAGGCCAGCTTCTGATATTTACGGAATCATCCCGGTCGATAGCTCAAAACCCTATAATACTCACGATGTTTTAGACTGCCTGCTCGATGCCAACAGCTTTACTGAGTACAAGGAAGGTTATGGAAAATCAATCGTTTGTGGTTATGGACGAATTGAAGGCTGGGCTGTGGGGATTGTAGCCAACCAACGTAAAATTGTAAAAAGTGCTAAAGGTGAAATGCAGTTTGGTGGAGTGATCTATTCTGATTCTGCCGATAAGGCCACTCGCTTCATTTTAAACTGTAACCAAAAGAAAATACCTCTTGTGTTCTTACAAGATGTAACCGGATTTATGGTTGGTTCTCGTTCTGAACATGGAGGAATCATCAAGGATGGGGCTAAAATGGTTAATGCAGTGGCTAATTCTTTGGTGCCTAAGTTTACCGTTATCACCGGAAACTCGTACGGAGCCGGAAATTATGCCATGTGCGGTAAGGCTTACGATCCAAGATTGATAGTCGCCTGGCCTAATGCGAAAATGGCAGTGATGGGCGGTGAACAGGCTGCCAAAACATTGCTTCAAATTCAAGTAAGTGGACTAAAAGCGAAGGGGCAAACCATTAACCCTGAGGATGAAGCCGAACAACTCAAAACCATTACTGACCGCTACAACGCACAAATGAAAGCTGAATATGCTGCCGCCCGACTTTGGGTTGATGCGATAATCGATCCTGCTGAAACAAGAAAAATGATTGCAATGGGTATTTTAGCTGCCAATCAATCGCCAATAACAGAGAAATTTACAACAGGTGTTATTCAGGTTTAAGCGTTGGGAGAACTTCTTCTTGTTTACAGGAAGCACTGGTTTACCTAAATTGCTAGACAAACCATCGGTGTAATTGGCTTTGTGCATTCAAATTCAACGACCTAACAGAATTACAGAACACTGTGATAACCAAATCTTTGGCGAAACTTCTTTTTTCAAACACTAACTTTTCAACTTCCTCTTAGTTAATGAAACATCTGATTAACAATAATTTAAAAATAAAGAGTAGAATATCTTTATGGTTGTTAGCCTTACTAATTTCTAGTGATTTCTGCTTTGCACAAGAGAATCAGGATAAAGCTAAGAAGCAGGTTAATCTTGAATGGTTATCGTTTGAAGAAGCAGTTAAACGACTTCCTGAAAACAAACGACCTTTGATGATTGATGTTTACACGGACTGGTGCGGTTGGTGTAAAGTCATGGATAAGAACACCTTCTCACAACAGGAAGTCGCCAGTTATTTGACTAAGTCGTTTTATGCAGTGAAGCTCAATGCTGAAACAAAGGACACCATAAGATTAGGCGAAAAAGTTTTTGTATTTAAGCCTGAGTATAAATCTAATGAATTGGCTATTAGTTTGTTAAATGGGAAAATGTCTTACCCTTCAATCGTATTTCTTGATGAAAAACTGCAATTACTAACAGTAGTACCCGGTTACGTAGAAGCGCCTCAAATGCTTGACATCCTAAGGTATTTCGGAGAAGGGACTTATCTAAAACTAAAATGGGAAGATTACCAAAAATCATTAAGTCGGTAGTGGCTATTTAACCTTAAGTTCATCATCGAAGTATTTTTAAGATGTAATTTTGCCCGACATTTTAAAAAGCATGAGAAAACTATTTACGCTGCTTGCAGGTATTGCTCTACTCCTTTCAACGGAAGTTAAGGCGCAATACCCGCTGAGGACTATTGATTCCATTCAATTCAAACCTCTCGACAGCCTACTAATTGGACGTACTCTTTCTCCACGAATTGGAGATACCGTCAGGATTCGAGGTGTTGTTATGTTCGATCCTCGTTTTTCTGTACTACGTTCTACTCATAAAATTACTTACTTACAAGATACTTCGGCAGGAAACTGGAAAGGAATTGCTATTCAATGTGCTAACGCTGACTCAAACGCAACTAACTTTTTCAATAATGTTCAGGTTGGTAACCGTGTTGAAGTAACTGGAGTAGTTGGAGAGTTCGGTGGAGCCAGTGCGCCTTGGACTGGCGAAACTCAGCTGAACTTAATTGCTCGACCTACCCAAGCATTAGGTATTGTAGCTCCTCCAGCTCCTAAAGTTGTAAATATTAGTGATTTCTCTAAGTTGGAATTCGATACAGCGTCCGCTTCGATGATACAAACGACTCAAATTGTAACAGGAGAGCCTTACGAAGGGATGTATGTAGAATTCAGAAGACCAACTATTGTAAATGTTTCCACCTTCAGTGGTGGAACTCGCGTTAACTGGAGTCTTCGCGATTCTTTAGGTAATGAGATTGTAGTAAGAGACGCATCGGCTTTTTTCCGTGCGCCATTCCTTTCATCAACAGCCAATACTCCTCCCAATCCTAATGCTCCTGTTTTCGTACAGCAAGGAAAGAAATTTTCTTTCGTAAGAGGAGTTATAACTGAAACTAACTTTGCTACTGGTGCTTCCACGGGAGTGCGATACATGTTGATTCCTCTCGACACGAACGATCTTGGAACGGTGCTCGCAATACCGCCTTTCATTGATTCGATTGCTAATGCTCCGATGGTTCCAAACGATAATCAAGCGGTAACCATTACTTCTAAAATTACAGACGATGGTTCTGTGGCGTCTGCTACACTTTATTATGCAGTAGGAGTTGGAAACTTTAACTATATCCCTGTACAAATGATTGCAGGAGCTAACAGTTTTTACACTGCTACCATTCCAGCACAAGCCAATGGAAGTTTTGTAAAGTACTACATCCAAGCAGTTGATAACGATGGTTCGTTTTACAGCAGCCAGGACTCTGTAAATGTTCGTTCGATTTACAAAGTGATTAACGGTGGTATAACTCGAATTTCCGATCTTCAGGTCTCTCCTTTCCAGGATGGAGCTTCTATATTCGAGGGCAAGACACTTTCAGGTTTAGGAATTCGTGCTACTATTGTAGCTAGTGCTCAATCCAATGATTTTTCATCAGTGGTACTTCAACAAGGTAATTCTCCTTTTTCAGGAATTATTGCCTTCCCTGGGCTCAACAATGATTTGGATACCCGCCTGAGAGGGGATTCTATTCTCATCACGGCAGCACGTGTAGTTGAAACCAATTCGGTAACTCAACTACAAGATGTTACCGCCACTTGGATTTCTTCCGGAAGACCACTTCCCGCTCCTATTGCGGTTCAATTTGATTCAATAAGATTAAATCGCGCTTCCTTTTTAGAGCAGTTCGAAAGTATGGTAGTTCGCTTAGATACTTGTTACGCCGTTAACCTGAATCCTAATGTGCCTCAGAACTTCAATCGCTTCTTGGTGAATCCTGATTCTACCTCATTAGTTGGTGTTCGTATAGAAGACGAATCCAATGACATTCCTGCCAACTTTAACACCGACTCCTTAGTGTTGAAGCAGAAGTTCAATTTCATCCGTGGAATTCTTGGTTTCTCCTTCAGTAACTGGAGAATTCTTCCACGTAATCGTGGCGATATTCAAGGATTCTCCACTTCCGGCACCTTTGTATCTGTTAAAAATACTGACCCATCTGTCAGTTTGGCAGTATATCCTAATCCAGCCACTTCGGAAATTAACTTGCGTTTTGAAACTAAAGGGCAGCGTTCTACACTTCGTATCTTCGACCTCACTGGCAAGAAATTATTAGAAGCTCCAATTCAGGGACAAGGAATTATCAACGATCAATTAAGCGTTGATAACCTTAGTGACGGACTTTACATTATCAGTTTGCAGACTGCTGAAGGAATTTCTAACAGTAGATTGGTAATCAAGCGATAGTAATTTCGTTCTACGAATAAAAAAAGGGAGCCCACAAGGTTCCCTTTTTTTATATCAGGAAATTGTCAACAATTAATCCACTTCAATATGAGATTGAGGTGGAGAAGTTAACTTTACATCAATGCCAAGGAAACTAAAGCTTCGGATGGTACGTTTCTTGACTAAAGCAGGCAATCAATTATATGGATTCTAAATTTTCACCCAAAGTCAAAGATGTAATGACCTTTAGCCGCGAAGAAGCTTTGCGGTTAGGGCATGATCATATCGGCCCGGAACATCTCCTGCTCGGATTGATTCGTGAGGGAGAAGGCCAAGCAATTAAAACGCTTAAAAGTCTTGGTGTTGACTTAGGCAGGCTTCGTAAGTCAGTTGAGGAATCAATCAAGAATACTGGAATTGGAAAAGTAAATAATTCTGAAAATCTTCCTCTAACTAAACAGGCGGAAAAGATTCTCAAAATCACATTTTTGGAAGCGAAAATTTTTAAAAGTGAGCTTGTTGGAACCATCCATCTACTGCTTTCAATTTTACGGGAAGAAGATAGTTTGGCTACCCGCATTCTGGATAAATTCAATGTTACTTACGAAACAGTTAAAGATGAAATTGATTCTTTGATTGAAGGTAAAGGAGAAAGAGAATCTTCCAGTGGAACCAAAGAACTACCTTCTGCTTCTTTTGGAGAAGAAGCTTATAATGAAGATGATAAGAAAGGCTTCGAAAACCAACGAAAAGGAGCTAATCCTAAATCAAAAACTCCGGTTTTAGACAATTTCGGACGTGATCTTACACAATTGGCAGAAGAAGGACGCCTTGATCCCATCATAGGACGAGATAAAGAAATCGAACGTGTTTCCCAGATTCTTTCAAGAAGAAAAAAGAACAACCCGATTCTTATCGGAGAGCCAGGCGTTGGGAAAACAGCTATTGCTGAAGGTTTGGCGCTGAGAATACTTCAAAAGAATTGTTCTAGAATTTTGTTCAATAAGCGCATTGTTACCCTTGATCTTTCATCCTTAGTCGCTGGAACTAAATACCGGGGACAATTTGAAGAAAGAATGAAAGCAGTAATGAGTGAGCTGGAAAAGTCTCCCGATATCATTCTCTTTATAGATGAAATTCATACTTTGGTTGGTGCTGGTGGAGCTTCTGGCTCTCTCGACGCTTCGAATATGTTTAAACCTGCGTTAGCTCGGGGTGAAGTTCAGTGTATCGGAGCCACCACACTCAATGAATACCGTCAGTATATTGAAAAAGACGGTGCTTTAGATCGTAGATTTCAAAAGGTGTTAGTTGACCCTCCTTCTGCTGAGGAAGCTATTCAGATTCTTAATAATATAAAAGGAAAATACGAAGATCATCACCATGTTGCTTATACAGACGAAGCGGTAAAAACATGTGTCACTTTGACAGAACGTTACATTACCGATCGCTTCCTTCCAGATAAGGCCATTGATGCTTTAGATGAGGTAGGCGCAAGGGTACACATCTCCAACATTAACGTTCCACAAAGTATTCTGGATCTCGAAGCGAAAATTGAGGAGGTTAAAGAAGAAAAAAATAAGGTAGTAAAAAGGCAGAATTACGAAGAAGCAGCGCGCTTACGTGATAGCGAAAAAAACCTTCTCGATGAACTAGATAAAGCTAAATTAGACTGGGAAGCAGAATCAAAAACCAAACGCTACACGGTTACCGAAGATGATGTTGCAGAAGTAATTGCAATGATGTCAGGTATCCCGGTAAAAAAACTTGGACAAAATGAGCTTGCTAAACTCGGTGGAATGGCAGACTTACTTAAGTCTAAGGTAATTGGTCAAGATAAGGCAATCGATAGCATTTCAAAGGCAATAAGAAGAACCAGAGCCGGATTAAAAGATCCCAAAAAGCCGATTGGCTCGTTCATTTTTCTTGGCCCTACTGGGGTTGGTAAAACAGAGCTTGCCAAAGAACTTGCCCGTTTCCTTTTCGATACGGAAGACTCCCTCATCCGTATTGACATGAGTGAATACATGGAGAAGTTCTCTGTATCTCGATTGGTTGGAGCTCCTCCAGGGTATGTAGGCTACGAAGAAGGCGGGCAACTTACTGAAAAGGTTCGTCGTAAGCCTTACTCTGTAGTACTTCTCGATGAAATTGAGAAAGCTCACCCCGATATCTTCAATATTCTTTTACAAGTATTGGATGATGGAATCCTAACAGATGGACTCGGTCGTAAGGTAGATTTCAAAAACACAATCATCATCATGACTTCCAATATTGGTTCAAGGCAGTTGAAAGATTTTGGTACTGGAGTTGGTTTTTCTACTTCTGCAAAAGTTAAAGCTGTAGAAGAAGATAGCAGGACTGTGATTCAGAATGCGCTTAAAAAGACCTTTTCACCTGAGTTCCTTAACCGGATAGATGATGTTATTATTTTCAACCATTTAGAAAAAGAAGACATCATTCGAATTGTGGATATAGCATTAAAAGAAGTAACGAAACGAATAGATTCCCTTGGTTACAAGCTCGAAGTTTCAGATGCAGCAAAAGAAATCCTTGCCGATAAAGGGTATGACCCTGCTTTTGGAGCTCGGCCATTGAAACGAGTAATTCAGAAATACGTTGAAGATGGAGTTGCTGAGAAAATTATCTCGGGTGAATTGAAAGAAGGCGGTACTATTTTTCTTGACAAGGATGAGACAGGTAAAGAAATTGTTATAAGTCTCAGAGACAATCGAGAAATGGAGATTAGCTAACTATTCGTTTCTTCTATAATAAAAAAGCCATCTGATGATAAATCGGATGGCTTTTTTATTTCTACTACTAAAACCACCCAATCTCAGGTGGCTTTAGTAGTGTTACAACAATTGCTTAGTTTATTTTGAAAAGCGAATCATTGAGTTTCTTGTTCACTTCGATAGTGCTAGCTTTCATTTCAATCATTTGAGGACCAAAACTTTGCCCAACTTTGAATGGAAACTTCACTCCGTTTACTTCTCTGTAATCGTCGTAAAGCGTGGTTTGTGTCATTGGACCTTGAGGTCCTTCTGTAGTTTTAACTTCCTGAGTTTTCAGACCAGTAGCTGTGTCATAATACTCAATTCCTTTTTTCTTCCAAGGTGTTTCAACTTCTAACTTATAAGCATCTTTTCCATTGATTTTCTCGATGCCTTTAAGGGTGAGTTTATAACCATTAGCAGCGTTTAAGTAGTCTATTTCCGGGACAATTTTTGCGCCGGCACGAACTTCTTCTAATTCATCACCAGTTAGCTCTTGCTCCCCTCCCATTCCCGAGGCTTTGCCTTTAGTGCCATCGAACACTTGCTTCTGAACTACCATTGCACCATTCATCTTGACTTCCATCATGAACTTATCTGGTGATTTTTTCTTCATTTCAGCCGTCATGGCCATTCCTTGAAAAGTCGCGGACATGTTAATACTGAGGTCCTTGATTTTATTAATCTTCTCAATTCCACCAATAGCATTGATGTAGGAGTTAATTACCTTTTCTGAAGTTAAACCGGCAGGCACTGGTAAAGCATCTTCTTGAACATCTGCTTTATAGTCAAAATATTGAATCTTGTTTTGACTAAAGCGCTGAAGCTTAGAAGCAATTTCGTCCTTATTTCCAACTACAACAATGTTGGCTTTGTCCGGATTCAAATACTTGCGTGCAATCATTTGAACATCATCGGCAGTTACGGCTGATAAGTTTTTCAAGTAATTCTGGTAGTAATCTTTAGGAAGATTGTAACGCGCAATGTTGATAGCAAAGGTTGCTATAGTTTGAGGGGACTCGAGGCCGATAGCAAAACTTCCGGTCATGTAATTTTTTATTTGCTCTACTTCTGAATCAGATGCCTTTTCATCTCTGATTCGGTTGATTTCATACATAAACTGATCGATTGAGCTATCAGTTACGGCGTTTCTTACGTTTGCAAATGCATTAAAAGTACCAATCAATCGGTCAGGGCGAGCGGTAGAATAAGCGCCATAAGTATAGGCTTTTGACTCGCGTAAGTTTTTAAACAAGCGGGCATCTCCATCACCGAGCATGGTATTCATCACACTGAGTTTAATTGCATCAGGGTGACCAGGAATAATATCAAGTGGATGCGTGATGTTGATTACACTTTGTACAGCACCGTCCTTGTTTGCAAAATAAACTCCTGGCGCAGAAGGTAAAGTTGGTTTGTTGTAATTAGTATTCGGCACTTCTGCTTTAGACCATGAGTTGAAGTTTTTTTCGACCATTACTTTAGCCTCTGCTGGAGTGATGTCGCCCACAATGGCCATAAACCCGATATTTGGTCGGAAGTAGGTTGAAAAGAACTTTTGGCAATCTGCAAGAGTAACTTGATTGAGGCTTTCCTCGGTTGTTATTTCACCATAAGGATGAGATTTGCCAAAGTTGATACGCTTTCTAAGGTTATCAGCGATTTCTCCTGACTCTTCTTTAGAAGACTTCACAGCATCAAGGGCTTTCGACTTTACTTTGTCGAATTCTTCCTGAGTAAACTGGGCATTGATAATAGCATCAGCAGCAAGTTCCATCACTTTGCCGAAATTTCTCTTGAGGCTTCCAGCATAAAACCCTTGGTAGTTTGCGCTAAATGTTGCTCCAATCTGGTCAATTTCCTTGTCAAAAGTTTCTTTGTTTCTGCTTTTTGTTCCTCTTTCGATCATTTGACCAGCCAAATCCATGTAACCTGCTTTACTTCCCTGAATCGGTGGATTGTAATTCAGCTCCATTGAAACTGAAACAACTGGAAGCTTGTGATTTTCAACTACAAACACTTTCATTCCATTGCTTAATTCGAAAGAAGCGGGTTCTTTCAAAGCGATTACCGGTGCTGGTCCAGCTTTGGGCCTAATGGAGCGATCGAGAGAGGATTCTTTCACCGGCGCTTTATTGATTGCCGGAAGTTTTCCCGGTTTTTTCTGAGCACCGGAAGTTAGCACCGTCGCTATTGCGAGGGCTGTTAATATAAATTTCTTCATGGCGTTACCGGCTTATTTTTTTTCTTTTTTTGGAAGGTAATAGAGACTTACTCGATTGGTGTTCTTAAGATACTTCTGCGCTGCTTTTTGAATATCAGCACGGGTTACCTTCATGTATCGGTCAATTTCAGTATTGATGAGGTTTGCATCACCGAAATAGACCTGATAGTTTGCTAAGGACTCTGCAATACCCGCAACACCGGAATTTCTGGATACGAAATCAGTTTCAACTTGGTTGCGCAGTTTTTGGAATTCTTCTTCAGAAATCAAATTGTCCATCAGCTTGGCATATTCCTGATCCATTGCTTGTTCCAACTCTTCAGGCTTAACAGAACTTCCTGCTATTCCAAACATAAGTGCAATTCCCGGATCTTCTGATGAAAGTGGGAAGGCGCCTGCAAACACAGCCTTTTGCTGTTTATCTACGAGCTCTTTTTGTAACCTCGAACTGTTTCCACGGCTTAGTATAGTGGAAAGCATATCCATCGCATAATAATCAGGCGTTCCTTGAGCTGGCATTCTGAAGCCATGCACAACAGCAGGAAGCTGAATATTGTCATAAACAACATCCTTGACTTCCTTAGTCATTTCAGGTTCAACAATTTTTGGACGAAGTATTTCGCGAGTTCCTTTGGAGATACTGCCAAAGTACTTGGCAATCATCGCTTTGGCAGTAACCGGATCGATATCACCGGCGATTGACAATACGGCATTATTGGGAACATAGAACGTTTTGTAAAAATCCTTGAACTCTTGATCCTTAGCCAAAGAAAGATGTTCCATAGAACCGATTGGAGTCCATTGGTAAGGATGTTTGGTAAACGCACGCTTCATCATTTCTTCAAGAATGGTTCCGTACGGCCTGTTATCGTAACGTTGACGACGTTCTTCCTTTACTACATTGCGTTGTGTTTCGATACCGGTACTGTCAACGGTTAGTTGAAGCATACGCTCTGACTCCATCCAAAGACCAAGTTCGAGTTGATTGGAAGGAAGTACCTCGTAATAGAAAGTTCGATCCTGAGTGGTGTTTGCATTAAGTTCACCACCTGCACCTTTTACTATGCTCATGTATTCACCACGTTTGATGTTGGGTGAACCTTCGAACATGAGGTGTTCAAAAAAGTGAGCGAATCCAGTGCGTTCTTGGTTTTCATTTTTAGAACCAACGTGATACAAAACAGTGACGGCTACAATCGGGGTAGATTTATCCTGATGAAGGATTACTTTCAACCCGTTCGGCAATTGGTATTGCTCGAACTTGATTTTGCCACCCTGACCCTGTGCAGCGCAGATTCCGGCTGCTAGTAGAGTCGTAAGCAAGGCTTTAAGTCTCATTAAATGATAGGATTTGAGTAGCAACAAAGATAAAATAAGGCTATTGCGGTTTAGTTCTTATTCCTTAATTAGCCTCAATAAAATTTAAAATGTTTCAAAAAGCAGTTGTTCTTTTTTTACTCCTCACCTACGGCATAGGTGGAATGGCTCAAAAAGCTTCCTTTAAGGAAGGAGATGTGCTTTTTCAGGACCTCGATTGTGGGCCGCTGTGCAACGCCATTGAAGCAGTAACGGAGGGTATATCTGGGCTTGATTTTTCCCATGTAGGGTGGGTGGTAAAAAGAAATCATCAACTTATGGTGCTAGAAGCCATCGGGAGTAAAGTTCAACTTACCGTTATTGATAACTTCTTAAAACGAAGCATTGATAGCACTGGTAATCCAAAAGTGGTGGGCATGCGTTTTAAAAAACAATACTCAGCCAACGTTAAGGTATGGCAAAAGCAAGCGATGAAGTTGTTAGGTAAGCCGTATGACCAGGCATTTCTTACGAACAACGACTCCTTATATTGCGCTGAGTTGTTTACTGAGACGTGTATTATTAAGGGGAAACCTTTGTTCAAGCTTCAACCTATGACTTTTAAGGACCCTAATACTGGTGATTTTTTTCCTGCATGGGTTGATTATTACCGTCAGTTAGGAATAGCGATTCCCGAAAACAAGCCCGGGCTTAACCCTGGGGCAATATCGCGTTCACCTTCCCTTTATCTTTTTTACCGATTTGGGGAAATTGTGCATTGAAATCTCCACAAGCACCTAAATTTGACTCCACAATCAATTGTGAGAGAGCACGACAAAATTCTCGATAAGTTCCAATTAGCCGGTGTATTGATTTCCCTCGGCATCGTTTTCGGAGATATAGGAACTTCACCCCTCTATGTACTTAAAGCAGTCATCGGCGGGCTTCCGATTAGTAAAGCATTTGTTCTTGGAGGTTTAAGTTGTGTCTTTTGGACTCTCACCTTTCAAACCACATTTAAATATGTGGTGTTGACGCTGGAAGCAGATAATAAAGGAGAAGGAGGGATATTTTCCCTTTATGCTTTGGTCAGGAAGAAATCAAAACTATTGATTATTCCTGCTATAATCGGAGGTTCAACTCTGCTTGCTGATGGAATTATTACCCCTCCAATTTCGGTAACCTCTGCGATTGAAGGCCTCCAAATCATTTATCCGAAGATCGAAGTAGTCCCCATCGTTTTATTGATTCTTACCGTTCTCTTTGTCTTTCAACAATTTGGGACCAAGGTTATCGGAGGTTCTTTCGGGGTTATCATGCTCATTTGGTTCAGCATGCTCGCAATTCTCGGAGTAGCCAACATACAAGCAGCACCTGAAGTAGTAAAAGCTTTTAACCCCATGTATGCCTGGGATTTGCTGGTCGAACAACCGGGCGGGTTTTGGATTTTAGGAGCAGTTTTTCTGTGTACCACAGGTGCTGAAGCACTGTATTCCGATCTAGGGCATGTTGGTAGAACAAACATTCGGGTAAGCTGGGCTTTTGTAAAAATTTGTTTACTCCTTAATTATTTCGGGCAAGGAGCCTGGCTATTAACCCATGAAGGTTCATTATTGGGCGGAAAGAATCCATTCTTTTATATCATGCCTGAATGGTTTCTACCAATTGGAATCAGTATCGCGACATTGGCAGCAGTAATTGCAAGCCAAGCACTGATTTCAGGGTCGTTCACGTTGGTATCGGAAGCTATGCGATTGAACTGCTGGCCAAAAATTTCAATAAACTACCCTACGGATAGTAAAGGACAACTTTATGTCCCCAGCCTAAACTGGATTTTGTATGTGGGCTGTGTATTGGTTGTGTTGCAGTTCAGAAAATCAGAAGCCATGGAGGCGGCTTATGGATTAGCGATTACACTTACTATGTTGATGACTTCTATACTTCTGGCTATCTATCTCAGAAGGGTGAGGATGAAGAGAAGAATTGTTTGGCCTACCATTCTAATTTTTCTAGCTATTGAAGTGTGTTTCCTGATTGCCAATCTTCAGAAATTTGAGCATGGAGGCTATTTCACCATCTTGATTTCCGGAATCATTGTGCTTGTAATGTGGGTTTGGTATAAAGCAAGGAAGGTGAAAAACAAATTCACAGAATTTGTACCCATTGACCGCTACTTGAATATGTTATCCGATTTATGCGATGATGAAACGGTTCCTAAGTATGCATCGCATCTTGTGTATTTATCCAGTGCTGACAGGAAGGGTGAAATTGAGATGAAAATCATGTACTCCATCTTCAACAAACAACCTAAACGTGCGGACATTTATTGGTTTGTGCACGTAGATGTATTGGATGAACCCTACACAAAAGATTATGTTGTTAATGTTCTTGTTCCAGATAAAGTCATTCGCATTGATTTTAAACTTGGTTTCCGAGTAGAACCTAAAATCAATGTGTTTGTCCGTAAGGTTATAGAAGACCTTGTGAAGAACAGTGAGGTGGATGTGATTTCAAGGTATAAAAGCTTGAAGAAGCATGGGATTGTGGGAGATTTCAGATTTGTTGTTAACAAACGGATTTTCACCTACGACAGTGAGCTCAATTGGGATGAGCGGCTGATTATGAAAATGTATGCTATTTTGGATGGATTGAGTTTGTCGGAAGAAAAAGCGTTTTCATTAGATACTTCCAACGTTACCATTGAAAAAGTTCCTCTTACACCGGTAAAAACCACCAACACCGGACTTAAACGCATTACTCAGGAATGCTGAAAAACATTGGTTAGAAACACTTTGATTAATGTTGTTTCCCAATAACTTTTAATTCAGTTCTGCGATTTTGTCCTCTTCCTTCTTGAGTAGAATTGGATACAACAGGCTTTTTACTGCCATAACCTTTATTAAAAAGCAATTCAGCTTTGACTCCTCTTTTTATAAGAGTATTTTTTACTATTTCTGCCCTTTTTAGTGATAGAAGTTGATTATCTAACTCCTTACCAACGTTATCGGTATGGCCGGAAATTTCAAAAGACCATCCTGAATTTTGTTTCATCCAAGATGCTATGAAATCGATTTCTACTTCTGATTCCGGATTTAACACTGAAGAAGCTACTTCAAAAAAAATGTTGCAGAGTACCAATTTTTTACCAACTTCTATAGCCTCGGGTTGAAGATTCCTGAATCGCAGACTCGCATCGGTATCGTTTAGAGCAACAGAGACAGGAAGATATCCTTTAGCTTTTCCAAGCAAAGCATGCGGTTTGCGAACGTCATAAACTAGAACGATGGTGGTATCATTTATCCGTATCCATTGATTTGGAAGTATATAACCAGATGATAAATCAACCAACTCCCACTGCAAGAAATTTTGTTTCAATGCTGAACCGGAAAACGTCCAAACAGACATCGGCGCGAGTTTCCAAGATGAATCAATTTCAATTTCAAATACATCTTCACCTTTCCCTGAAACGCTTCTGTTTATGAATGCCTTGTTTCCCCTTGCATTGATGGTAAGTCCGGATTCGTTCGCAGTAGAATTTACTCCTGCACCAAGGTTAACAGGAGCTGACCAAGATTTAGTTTCAGCGTTGTATTGGCTTGTATATAAATCCAACTGACCAAAGGATTCTATTCTGCCATTTGAAGCAAAGAGCAGTGTACTTCCATCGGCATGTAGGAAAGGCGATTTTTCATCTCCCGTAGTGTTTAATTCGGCCATGTTTACAGGAGCTGACCATGTTTCGTTTTGAAAAAACGACATCCATAAATCACTTCCTCCCTTCCCTTCTTCTTTTGTCGAGCAGAAAATCAGCGTTTTACCATCGAAGCTTAAACAAGGTTGAGATTCCCACGAAGGCGTGTTGATTAAACTACCCATATTAGCAGGCTCGCTCCAGGTTCCATCCGCAAGTAAAGTTGAGGTATATAAATCGCATCTTCCTCTACTATCGGGGCGATCACAAGCAGTAAAAATCAACACCTTTCCATCCGCTGAAAAGGCATGAGCTCCTGTTCTTGTTCCAGTTTCAGGAAGTGGAAATGGTGTAGGATTTTTCCAAATTCCAGATGTGTCTTTAGTAGAAATCAATATGGTTTCTTTTTGTCCATCTCTTCGGGTAAATACTAATTTGTTTTCCACAGGACTTAAGGATGCGAGTCCTTCGTCTCCTTCTGTGTTAATATTGGAAGGCAAAGCAGTCCCAATAAAAGAAGCATTAGGTTTCGGCTGATTGGCAGCCCAACGAATCTGATTGCATTTTAGTTGCCAGGATTTGTCCCCTTTATGCTCTTTAAACTTTTGTTCAAATTGCTGAATCCAAGAAAGAGCACTGACCCAATCAGCTTTTTCAGCCAGGCGTTTAATCAATTGTTGATAAGGACGCTTCTCATCGGGGAAATCTATTATTAGTTTAAAGGCAGAAGAAAATGCCGTAGAGTCTCTCAACTCGAAAAGCAAATCCGATTTTGTGGCTCTGAGGGGATAAAAATCAGGACAATGGACACTCAATGCTTCAGAAAGCACAAGTGCTTTTTTGTATTGATTTTCATTAAGTAGCGGTATCACCTCTTTATCATAGCGTTGCTTACAACTCTGGCCTTCAACGAAAAATGAAGAGAAAATGGTAAGAATAAAGCAGAATGCTCTAGCTACGGAATGTTGAGGTATTTGTGTGTTTGCAACGAAAGACGCCAAGAAGGATGTTCCTGAATTCTGCGAATAATGAGGGGTGTAACGCGATCTTTTTTGTCCCATTCAGGTTGAAGATACAAACGGCAATTCGGCTTTAACCAGGTAGTATGAGATTCTGCCCATTCTAAATCGGATGAATGATAAACAACTACTTTTAATTCATCAGCAACTTGCAGAATTTCCTTAAGAGGTTGCTTGAATTTTTTCGGTGAGACGCAAATCCAATCCCAGATTCCAGATAAGGGATGAGAGGCAGATGTTTCTAACCATAGGTTTAAACCATTTGCTTTTAACAATTCACAAAGCGGGTCAAGATTGTGCATGAGTGGTTCACCGCCCGTAACCACTACGTTGGGAGCTCCAGATTCTAATATCCAAGTTAACATCTGCTCCATCGAGACGGAAGGGTGTTTATTAGCTTCCCAACTATCCTTCACATCGCACCAAACGCAACCAACATCGCATCCGCCAAGCCGCAAAAAGTAAGCTGCCTTACCGGAATGAAAACCTTCACCCTGAATCGTGTAGAAATGCTCCATTAACGGATATGTGTACTCTTTCATGACTTATAAGCTGTGATGTCGAGTCGATGGTTGCAAACACTGTATTCTCGCTCCTGATTGCTTGCAACAATCACAATCCTTTCAGATCCAAACTGATTAAGCATTCTAAAGAACCAAGATTCACCGGTTTCATCGAGGTTACTTAACGGCTCATCAAGAAGCAGCAGCAAGGATTGTGTAGTAAGTGCGGTGATAAGTTTAACCCTTTGCTTCATGCCAGACGAAAAATGACGGATAGCTTTAAAACGATGGTCAGCGAGCATAGCCATCGACGCTAATGTTTCGAAGTTATGGATAAGCCCTTTGCGAATACTAAAGTGAAACCTCCAGAATTCATCTAAGGTAAGTTCTTCGGGTAATTCAGTATAAGGAGCTACCCAGGCAACATGTTGATAGAACCCTTCAACGGGCACCTCAATTCCTTGATGTTTGAGGCTTATTTTCCCTTCTGAAGGCGAAAGCTGCCCACAAAGCAGATGAAGCAGCGTAGATTTTCCGCTTCCGTTATGGCCAAGCAGTGCGTAATAATCAGGAGTGAACTCATAATGGAAGCCCTTGAAAATCCAATCCTGATTAAATCGGCGTCCAAGATTTTCTGCTAACAGCCTATTCATCCAGGAAGGAGTAACCCTTCATGATTCCGCGAGTTGAATCACGGATAAACCCGAGAATTTCGTCACGTTCAACACTGGCTTTCATTTCAGTTTCAATGAATTCCAGTGCTGTATTGGTGTTGTGTTTATTGAGAAAGAGAATGCGGTAGATTTCCTGTATTTCACTAATCTTCTCAGAGCTGAAACCTCTTCTTCTTAGTCCAATTGAATTTACGCCGGCATACGAGAGAGGTTCACGAGCCGCTTTCACAAAAGGAGGAACATCTTTACGAACTAGAGATCCGCCGGAAACCATGGAATGCTGACCAATTTTAACAAATTGATGAACGGCTGAAACCCCGCCAATGATTCCCCAATCTCCGATAATGACGTGACCGGCAAGGTTTACGCTATTGGCCAGAATACAATCGTTCCCGATAATGCAATCGTGAGCAACATGTACATAAGCCATTAAGAGGCAGTTAGCGCCAATAACCGTTTGCCAACGATCGCGAGTTCCACGATTAATGGTAACACATTCACGGATAATCGTATTATCTCCTATCACCGTTTGTGTTTCCTCACCCTTGAATTTCAAATCCTGAGGAATAGCAGAGATAACTGCCCCTGGGAATATTTTGCAATTCTTTCCAATCCGGGCGCCTGGCATAATGGTGACGTTTGAGCCAATCCAAGAGCCTTCACCAATTTCAACATCCTTATGAATGGTGACAAATGGTTCAATGACCACATTGTCTGCGATTTTTGCCTGAGGATGTATGTAAGCGAGTGGCTGATTCATTACTTAACTTTTTTTACGAGCTGAGCCATAAGTTCGGCCTCAACTACCATTTTTTCGCCAACATAACCACACCCTTTCATTTTACAGATTCCGCGACGAATAGGCTCTGTAAGATCTAAACGAAATACCAACGTGTCTCCTGGAACTACTTTATCCTTGAACTTGCAATTGTCGATTTTTAGAAAATACGTCCAATAGTTAGATGGTTCGTCTTGTGCCATTAAGCAGAGAATTCCACCCGTTTGCGCCATTGCTTCAATTTGCAATACACCCGGCATAACCGGGTTTCCGGGAAAATGCCCCATGAAAAAGTGCTCATTAAAGGTGATGGATTTAACACCGATGATATGAGTATCGCTCATTTCAACAATCTTATCAACTAAAACAAAAGGATACCGGTGAGGTAGAATGTTCATGATCTCGCTGACATCATAAACTGGCTTTTGAGCTGGATTGTACTGAGGGATTTCCACTTTGCTTTTACTTTTTTTCATCGCCTGACGTAGCATTTTGGCGAATTCAACATTAGAAGAATGTCCTGGTTTAGAAGCAAAAATATGCCCCTTTATGGGTTTACCAACCAAAGCAAGATCTCCTATTACATCCAAAAGTTTATGTCTTGCCGGCTCGTTTTGATGCCGAAGTTCTACATTATTTAAAATGCCTTCTGATCGAACCTGGATATTTTTCTTATTAAAGACTCCTGATAGCTTTTCCAGTTCATCCTTAGTAACCAGACGATCCACTACAACGATGGCATTGCTTAAATCTCCGCCTTTAATCAAATTGTTGTCGAGCAACATCTGCAATTCGTGTAAAAAACAGAAAGTCCGACTTGAGGCAATTTGATCTTTAAACTCATCTAATTTGAGAATAGAGGCATGTTGAGTGCCCAAAACGGGTGATTTGTAATCAATCATTACCGTAACCCGGTAATCTTCATAAGGAGTAGCAACTATTTCTACATCCTTCTTGGCATCATAAAAGCGTATTGTTTCAGGAATTCTAAAATATTGTCTTTCAGTCTCTAATTCAACAATTCCTGCAGTTTCAAGAGCGTCAATGAACTGAATAGAACTGCCATCGAGGATGGGGGGCTCAGAATCATTGAGTTCAATAAGAACATTATCGATTCTAAGACCAACTAATGCGGCGAGAGTATGTTCTACTGTTTGGACTTTTACTCCATTGAGTTCGAGGGTAGTTCCGCGGGAAACATCTGTTACCAAATCAGCATCTGCCGGAATTTCAGGTTGTCCTTCAAGATCGACTCTTTTGAATTTATAACCGTGATTTGCATGAGCGGGATAGAAAGTAAGGGTAACTTCTTTACCTGTGTGTAAGCCAACCCCTGATATTGAAACGGGTTTGGCGATAGTAGTCTGCTTTTCAATCATTTTTTAGGGCGAGCAGTGATTTCAGTTGATCTTCCAACAACCTGAGCCTTTTTTCAACGTCTGGTAAGTTGCGATTATGGTTGATCAGTCTGAGTGAATCCATGTATTCAACGGCTGGAGAGCCGTTCCATTTTTTATTCGGAGTTTTTATGCTTTTGTTAATACCGCTTTGTGCTCCAAATTGGGAGCCGGGTGCAATGTATAAATGGCCTACAAATCCAACTTGACCACCAATCACGCATTGTTTATCGATTTTAGTACTTCCGGAAATGCCAGTTTGACCCGCAATAACCGTATTCTCACCAATCTCAACATTGTGAGCAATATGAACTAAGTTGTCAATTTTAACGCCTTTATGAATAACCGTTGAACCCATAGTGGCTCTGTCAATGGTAGAGTTGGCGCCTATGTCCACATTGTCACCAATGATAACATTGCCGTTTTGATTAATTTTTTGAAAGGTGCCATCTTTTTGAGGTGCAAATCCGAATCCATCTGAACCGATAACAGTACCAGAATGTATATGGCAGTTAGCCCCTACAATAGTGCTATGATAGAGGGTTGAGTTAGGGAAAATCCTAGTATTGCTTCCGATTTTACATCCCTTACCGATGAAGCAGTTGGGGTAAATCTGAACATTATCCCCTATTTCAACATCATCAGCCACATAAGAGAAGTTTCCTACAAAGACATCCTTGCCGAGTTTAGCTGTTTTAGACACAAAAGCCAACGATTCTACACCGGTTACTTTACTATCAGATCCACTGAACATGTTCAGCAGTTTTGTAAAGCTGGTGTAAGCATCATCAACTCTTATCAAAACACAGGCGTATTCGCCAGTAGCTTCGAAATCACGGGAAACAATCAAAACACCCGCTTTTGTAGTGTTCAGGTATACCGTGTACTTAGGATTAGCGATAAAGCTTACGGATTCTTCATCGGCTTCTTCAATCTTGGCCAATTTTCTGACGATAACGTCTGGATTGCCCTCCAGGAGACCGTCTAGACGCTCCGCCAGTTCCTTAGCAGTAAATTGCATCCTCGCTCAATATTCAGTTAATCTGCAAACTTAGGTAGCTGAGCTAGTTTTTTCGGTGCATAGAGGCAATATTTTTTTTCCTCCTGAGTCAGATAGCCCATATTCATTTGATTAGACAGCTCTTCAACATCCAGAATTCTACCATCTCGTTTTAAAATTCCAATTTCACCCTTCTGTGGTTTGTACGTTGTGTTGTCAAGCATGGAGAGTTGGTAGAAAAATGGAAGATCAGAATCGTTGATTTTGAACTCCAACTTAATTTGCTCTTGAAGGCCTTTTAGATACTCACGGTCAAAAGGGATAAAAGATAAATTCACAATGGGAAGTTGCCTTTCCATTAAACTTCTACAAAGAGTACTTAAAATCGGGTCTGAATGCTTTTGCCAACGTTTAATCGCAATCATAACGTCATCGTCGTCCAGTTCTACAAATAATGCCATTGCTTGTTCATCTAATGAAACTTCCTTGGCTAAGAAATAGTCCAGCGGACCTTCTGCATACACTCCTTCTCCCTCTCTTCTTAATAAAGTAGCCCGCTTAAGAATTAGTGTGCTTAATGTTTCGGCTGCAATAGCTGTTTTGTGGAGATAAACCTGCCAATACATCAATCGTCTGGCAACAAGGAACTTCTCAACGGAGTACAATCCTTTTTCCTGAATAACCAATTGATTGTTATGTACATCCATCATTTGAATGAGCCTGTCCCAACCGACAATACCTTCACTCACACCAGTGAAAAAGCTGTCTCTTGTCAAATAATCGAGTCGGTCTAAGTCGAGTTGTGAGCTTACTAACTGATGAAGGAAAGTTCGAGGATATTGGTTATGAAAGATGTCTAATGCAAGGTTAAGTTGGCCATTGTAGCGCACATTCAATTGTGTCATAAGTGCTACAGAGACCAATTCATGAGGGATATCCGTAATCAGGGTAGATTCTAAAGCATGAGAAAAAGGGCCATGACCGATATCGTGAAGCAAAATAGCAATGCTAGCAGCTTCCCATTCTTCTTTCGAAATTTCAACTCCTTTTGCCGATAGGCTAGATAAAGCCAATTGCATAAGATGATAAGCACCTAATGCATGAGCAAATCGAGTATGAACTGCACCGGGATAGACAAGATGAGTCATACCCAATTGTTTGATACGCCTTAACCGCTGAAATTCAGTTGATTGAATCAGATCATAGATCAACTCGGAACCTATAGTGATAAACCCGTACACCGGGTCGTTGATGACTTTTCGTTTATTCAATGCCAGGATGGTAATTTTGAGGCGTTCGGCTCGTTAAAGCCAGAAACGCCACCAAGATACAACCAATGCAAAAAGTCAGCATACTATGGGCAGATGATGAAATTGATCTTCTCAAACCGCATATCCTTTTTCTCAAAGCAAAAGGGTATGAAATTACCGCAGTAACCAGTGGGTACGATGCCATCGAAAAAGTGGCCGAGCGTCCTTTCGATGTCGTTTTTCTTGATGAAAACATGCCAGGCATTTCCGGTTTAGAAGCGTTAAATCGGATTAAACAAATTCAGCCCAATCTTCCAGTAGTCATGATTACCAAGAGTGAGGAGGAATACATCATGGAAGAGGCCATTGGTTCTAAAATCTCGGACTACCTAATTAAGCCAGTTAACCCAAGCCAAATTTTACTCTCATTGAAAAAGCTCATCGACCAAAACCGATTGGTAGGTGAGAAAGC